>NZ_DATAGM010000069.1:0-3504 GCF_036263695.1 Phenylobacterium sp. | reverse complement strand
GCCGCGCGCGCCTCCCGCAGGAACACGTCGTCCGCGAAGGCGGCGACCGACGCGGCGTAGAGGTCGGCCAGCTCCATCGGGCCCATGTGCCCGGCCCGCTCGACGGGGGCCAGGTGGGCGGCCGCGAAAGTTCGGGCCACGGCCTCACCGGCGTCCGGACGGGTGACGAGATCCCGGCCGCCGATGAACACGAGGACCGGCAGGCCGATGTGGTGGAGGTCGCCGGCGCCGTCCCAATTCATCATGCCGAGGTTGCCTTTGGCCTGGACGGCCGGTGAGTTGCGGGTCGCCAGCAGGGCGGTCTGGTCGAGCTGCCCGGGCGCAGGGCGGGTCCCGAAGCCGGAGATCCGCATGGCCAAGTGGGTCGAGCCGCTCAGGTAACTCTGCCAGTTCATCAACCGCACGATCGGATCGAGGGCGATGTCCAGCTTCATCATCGGCCCGATGACCGGGCGGATCGCCTGGAGAAGGCCGCTTATGGCCGTTGTGCGGCTCGGGTCGACGCAGGTGGTGTTCTGCAGCACGAGGCCGGCCACGTCGCGGCCGAGCCTGTCGGGATGGCGCTTGGCGAACTCCTGCAGAATCATCCCGCCGATCGAGTGGCCGATCAGGATCACCGGCTTGGGGCCGGTCGCCTGCACGACGTCGGCGACCACGTCGGCGAACCGGGGGAGGCTGTAGAAGCCGTCGTCGAATCCTTTCGACAGGCCAAGGCCCGGCAGGTCGAGGCTGACGGTCTGGAAGCGCTGCGCGAGGCGGTCGCGCTGGTCGCGCCACATGGTGGCGTCCATGCCCCAGCCGTGAACCATGACCAGGGTCGGCGCGCCGTCCGGCCCGTGACGTTCGATGTGCAGCTCGGCGCCGGCGACGCTCTCAAGCCGGCTGGACGTGCCGCGGTGAAGCCGGCCCTGCGCCTTGGCCGAGCCCTGGCCGGCGATCGCCATGACCGCGAACCGGCCGAGGAAGGACCAGGCGAGCAGCGCTCCGCCCAGCCAGAGCCGCCAGTCGGGCGACTCGCCGAGCGTCGGATGGATCTCGTCACGCAGGTCGAACCACGACCAGACGAGCCAGGCGCCGGTGGCGAGAAGGGCCAGCGAGAGGAGCGCGAAGGCGCGCTGCAGAAGGTGGAGGATGGTCATGGCAGGGCTCCTGAACCTCCGCACAACCCATTGATGGATCGGATGTTCCGACGGTCTAGCGGATCTGTTCGACGCTCAGCGCGCCGGCCGGGAGGGGGATGGGCGTCGGGTGCTCCGGCGAGGCGTCCAGCCAGGCCGCCCACTCGGACCTGGGCAGGATGACGACCTGGCGATCATGATAGGGGGCGATGTCCGGCCCGGGCCCGGTGGTCAGCACGGTGAACCGGTCGTCGCGGACGAGGCCGGCCATGCAGAAGAAGTCGCTGTCCGAGGTCGTGAACAGCCACTTGGACTTGGGGTATTTGGTCCCGGTGAACTCGTAGAAGCCGTCGGCCGGCACCAGACAGCGACCCTTGGCGAAGCGCCGGTTGTCCGAGCGGAAGTTGATCACCGGCCCGCCCTTGGGTTGGGCGAAGCCCCAGCGGAGCTGCTTCAGCTCCGCGCCGCCGCCCTCGGCGCCGACCAGCACGGGGGCCGGGTCGGTTGGGCGGATGGAGTCGCGGGGCTCCAGGTTCGGCGCCCCGCCGCTCCAGGAGACCGGGATCTTCAGCTGGCTGAACTCCTCGACGATGCGGTCCAGCGGCTGTCGGAAGCGGTATTCGTTGCACATCCGCCTATCAGACCCCGGCCAGGCGAGCCTGAAAAGCTCGCCCGTGGAGGTCGGGCTAGACGATGCCGAGCAGGGACAGGACCACGGCGACGACGACGACCAGGCCGACGATGTAAATAACACTGCGCATGAGAACTCTCCTCTTGGCCCGACCGCAGAAGGCAACGTGGCCGCTAGAGCCTTGTTCCGCGAAACGATCTCAGCCGGCGCTGACGAGGATGCGGCGGGCCTGGTAGGGCGGGACGATCGCGGTGATGTGGGCCGCCCACCGCAGCCGCACATCGTTGCGTGGAGGCGCGTCGAGGCTCTCCAGGTCGAACAGGCCGGACCGCGAGCCGCGCAGCAGGCGCTTGACCAGCACCTCGTCGGTCTCGGTCTCGAGGACCACCACGTGGCCGAGCATGTCGTGGGTCGGGGGCGTGCGCTGGTCTTCGAAGAAGATCAGCGCGCCGTCGTCGGCGAGGCCGCGCATCGAATCGCCGGCGACCCGCAGCGCCATCGCCTTTGCAGTCGCGCCGGGCGGGAGGGGGGCGAGCTCGCCGGGCGACTGGCCGGTGGCGAACAGCATCGCGCCCGAGGGATCGGCCCCGGCGCGGCCGAGAACCGGGGCGTAGCCCGGCTCGCACGCCTGGCCGGCGCCGGCGTAGAGCCACTCGGTCCGCACGCCCAATGCGCTGGCGTAGACCTTGGCGCCGCGCCAATCGAAGGGGGCGACGCCGGCCTCGTGGACGGCGTAGGCCTGCTGGTCCCAGCCGCAGGCGCCGGCGGCTTCCGCGGCCGTCTCGAAGCCGGCGGCGACCCGCGCCTGCCGGAGCCGTATCGCGCCCGGCCGGCTGCACGGGCTCGCGTCGTCGAGGGTGTCTACAATCAAAGCGCGCATGACGAGCATGTGCGACTATAGCGGCAGATATGCGTCAGTTCCGGACGCCTCAGCCCTGCGGCGCCTCGCCGCCGTCGAGCCGTTCGGCCAGGTAGGCGCGCACGTCGGCAGGCCACTCGGCCGTGAGTGAGTCCAGCTTCCCCAGATCGCCGGCGAAGAGGGCGCGGCTGGCCTCCTCGAACCCTGCGAGGTCGCCGGCCAGGGCGGACATCACCCGATAGGCGGCCTCTAGGCGCTGGCGCCTGGCCTCCGGCCCTTCGGCGTCGGTCATCGCCGCCTGAACCAACCGGCGCAGGGTCGCCGACGCGCCGCCGGGCTGCGCGGCGAGCCAGTCCCAGTGCCGCGGGAGCAGGGTGATCTCGCGGGCGACGACGCCGAGCTTGGGACGGCCGCGCTTCGGCGCCTCGGCGGGCGCGTGGCGGGCGGCGATCTCCGCCGCGCTGCCGCGCAGGTCGAAGTCCGTGGGCCGGCCGGCAGCGTCCTCGAAGGTGACCAGCCGGGCTTCGCCGCGGTCATAAGCGGCCTTCAGCGCCACGGCCACCTCGGCCGCGGGGCCGCGGGCCAGCAGGCGGTGGCCGGCGAAGGCGGTGTAACGGCGCGCGTCCATGGGGCCGGCTTAGCAGGCCCGCTGGGTGGGCGTCAATTGCGCCCGGGTAGAATTAGCCGCGGGCGGCGTGCTCCGGCTTACCCTTGCGCTTGGTGGAGGCCATCTTCTCGAGCTCCTTCTCGCTCATGGACTCCACCATCGATTTGGAGGCGCCCTTCAGCTTGGATTTGGGCTGATCGCCGCGTTTGGCGGCCAGGGCTGCGCCGGCGGCCTTCTGCTGGGCGGCGGACTTGGCGGGCATCGGACGGCTCCTCGGGTTGACACCGGA
>NZ_DATAGM010000068.1:0-9999 GCF_036263695.1 Phenylobacterium sp. | reverse complement strand
GTCTCATCTTGGTCGTCCTTCAGTTTAGGTCAGCCGGCCGGCCCCATCGGCGGGCGTCGAAACGGTTCACTGGACCAGGGACCCCGGCGAACGCGGTTGTGGATTAGCCACGCGCCCCCACAGCCTCAATCCGCACAATTGCTGCACGGCTCTGCACTTCCGCAGAACGGCCGTCGCGCGAGGCCGCGCCATCGGCCGCCTTGCAACGGCGCGGGCGGCGGGCGATATCGGCTAGCAAGGGCGCATCTCCCACGCCCGCGAATTTCGAGAAAAGGCCGGCCACATGCGTGACCCCATGTCCATGCTCAACCTCGTGCCGATGGTCGTCGAGCAGACGAGCCGCGGCGAGCGCGCCTACGACATCTTCTCCCGCCTGCTGAAGGAGCGGGTGATCATGCTCTCAGGGCCCGTCGAGGACGGCATGGCCGCGCTGATCACCTCGCAGCTCCTCTACCTGGAGAGCGAGAACCCCAAGCGCGAAATCCAGATGTACATCAACTCGCCCGGCGGGATCGTCACCTCCGGCCTGGCGATCTTCGACACCATGCAATACATCCGCAGCCCGGTGGCGACCTTCTGCGTCGGCATGGCCGCGTCGATGGGCTCGTTCCTGCTGATGGCCGGCGAGCCGGGCATGCGGGTGTCGCTGCCAAACTCGCGGATCATGGTGCACCAGCCGTCGGGCGGCTACTCGGGTAAGGCCTCGGACATCCAGCGCCACGCCGAGGATATCGTGAAGACCAAGCGCCGGCTGAACGAGATCTACGCCAAGCACACCGGCCGCACCTACGAGGAGGTCGAGGAGACCCTCGACCGCGACTTCTTCATGACCGCGGAGGAAGCCAAGGCCTGGGGCCTGGTCGACCACGTCATCGAGAAGCGCGACGACGCCCCGGCGGCCTGACGCGTCTTAAGTGGCTGAGCCCGGCCACGTCCTGGTGGTCGGCGGCACCGGCATGCTGGCCGCCGCCGCCGACGCCCTGGCTGAGGAGGGCTGGCGCGTCAGCCACATCGCCCGCCACGCCTCTTCGTTTGCGCAGGGGCGGACGGGGCAGGCGGGGTTCGACGCCGACTACCACGACGCTGAAGCCTTCCGCCGCGCGCTGGAGGCGGCGCTGGCCTGGGGCGGTCCCCCGGGCCGGGGAATCGCCTGGTTCCGTACGCTCAAGCTCGAGACGCCGCGGCTGATGGCGCAGGCGCTGGGCGCGCCCGGCCGGCCCGCGCGCCTTTTCCAGGTGCTCGGCAGCCGCACGGCCCATCCCGACCACCCCGACCGCCTGCCGCGCGCCGCGGCCACCGCCGAGGGGCTGCCCAACTGCATCCTTCGTCAGGTGGTCCTTGGCTTCCGGGTCGACCCCGGCGGCGTTCGGGCCAACACCAACGAAGAGATCAGCTCGGGCGTGCTGGAGGCGATCGCCGCCGACCGGCCGCTGAGCGTCGTCGGGCAGGTGGATCCCTGGCCGTTGGAGCGGTGACCTAGCGAGTCAGCGCGCGAGTTGCGCGGCTGCAGCGAGCAGGGCTGTACGGCCCGCGAGGCCGGTCACGTCAAAGCGCTCCCAGCCGCCGTCAGGACCGCGAACATCCGCGAACAGGCCCGTAGGATCCTCGTGGAAATGCAGGAAGGACTTGGACCTCCGGTAGAAGACGCCGCGCGACTTCTCCTTCAGACCGGGCAGCGCGCGCAGGGCCTCGAGCAAGGCGCTTAGCTCGTCCAGGGCGGCGGGGCCGGCATGCCTCATGCCGGGAGCCTATCCGCAGATCAGTGTTTCCCGAAGCGGCTGTCGAGCGCCGAGAGCAGCTGGCGGCGGCCCACGTCGGAGCCGACCTCGAAGCGGTCGAACTCGTGCCCGTGCGGCCAGCGCAGGTCGGCGTAGCAGGCCTCGCCGTCCTCCATGAACCGTAGGAACAGGCGGCTTTCGGCGTAGAAGGCGCCGGGCGCCTTCTCCTCCAGTTGCGGGCGGCGCCGCAGCTCGTCGATCAGCGGCTCCAGCTTCCTGAGCGTGTCGGGTCTTGCCTCATGCATGCCGCAACAACGCTACAGGCGCGGATATTGTTCTGGCCGCGCGAGGTAGTAGGCCGCCGCCGCCGTCCCGGCCTGCGCCTCGACGCAGGCGTTGTAGACCCGGCCCTCGAAGCCGCCGCGTTCGGCCCGCTTGGCCAGCCGCTTCGCCTCCACGTCCGCCAGGCTGGCGCCGCCGGCCTGCGCCAGGGCGATGACCACCTCCAGCACGTCGGCCAGCTCCTCCACCAGCGAATCGGCGTCGGCCGAGGCCGCCTCGGCGGCTTCCTCGACCAGCTTGCGCCTCAGCTCGGCCAGGTATTCCGCATCGTCCAAGACGCGTTCGAAGACCTGCAGGCCCTGTCGGCGCATGATCTGCGGCAGGCCGTCCCGGATCAGCTTCTCGACTCTGAACCTCAGCACCTCAGTCATGGCCGCCCCTTGAAGACCCGATAGCCCTTGATGTCGGCGATGTGCAGCATCTCGGTGTCCCCGCTGGAGTCGCCATAGGCCGCCGCCAGACGGATGTTGGGGCCGAAAGCCTGGCGCAGGCGGCGCACCTTCTCCATGCCGCGGTTGTTCTCGCCCATCAGCGCCCCGGCAAGGCGGCCCTCCACGTCGAATTCCAGCTCGGTGCCGAGCAGCAGGTCCGCCCCCAGTTGGTCGGCGAAGGGGGCGACGAGGATGGTCGGCGAGGCGGTGACGATCACCCTCGTGGCGCCCTTGCGCCGCCAATCTTCCCACGTGGCCAGAGCGTCCGGGCGGAACAGGCGCGGCCCCTCGGCCTGCGCGAAGGCCCGCGCCTCGGCCGCCAGCTCCTCCCTGCTCACCCCGGACAGGAACTGGCGCACCGCGTGGGCCTTGATGCGGCCGCGGTCCCCGTGGAAGAGGTAGCTCAGAAGATTCGGAGCCAGCATGGCGAGCGCGACGGCGTAGCCGCCATGCCCCGCCCGCCAGCGCAGAAAGGCCGTGAAACTGTCCTTGACCGTGAGCGTACCGTCGAAGTCGAAGGCCGCCACGGGCGCGTCGCCGGAAGCTGCTGGAGGCATACGCTGTTCGTCGAGCGTCAAGACTTCACCCTGTGTCCCTTAGCCGCCGCGGGGTGTCCCGCAACTGGACTTGTTCCAGAACGGAGCGCGTCCCATCTATCGGTGTGCAACGATGCGTCGCCGAAGCCCACCCGACACGATTTGTCGCTGCGGTGCAGGAAGGGTTGTGATCCGTGGGCGGATCGGGGAATGTCAAGGATTAGACAACCGGCGGCGCCTATCCTGCATTGATGGCGTGAGCGCCCCCGGGCGGGACGCTGTCGGACCGGTGTCCGACGGAGTCTAGGAAGTGAGAAGCGAACGATGACCAAGGCCGCGAGCGGGGACTCCAAGAGCACGCTGTACTGCTCGTTCTGCGGAAAGAGCCAGCACGAGGTGAGGAAGCTCATCGCGGGCCCGACGGTGTTCATCTGCGATGAGTGCGTCGAGCTGTGCATGGACATCATCCGCGAGGAGCACAAGATCTCCTTCGTGAAGTCCAAGGACGGCGTGCCCACGCCCCGCGAAATCCGCGAGGTGCTGGACGACTACGTCATCGGACAGGACCATGCGAAGAAGGTCCTCTCGGTCGCGGTGCACAACCACTACAAGCGGCTGAACCACGCCTCGAAGAACAACGACGTCGAGCTCGGCAAGGCCAACATCCTGCTGATCGGCCCGACCGGCACGGGCAAGACGCTGCTGGCCCAGACGCTGGCGCGGATCATCGACGTGCCGTTCACCGTCGCCGACGCGACGACGCTGACCGAAGCCGGGTACGTCGGCGAGGACGTCGAGAACATCATCCTGAAGCTGCTGCAGGCGGCCGACTACAACGTCGAGCGGGCCCAGCGCGGCATCGTCTACATCGACGAAGTCGACAAGATCAGCCGCAAGTCGGACAACCCTTCGATCACCCGGGACGTGTCGGGCGAGGGTGTTCAGCAGGCCCTGCTGAAGATCATGGAAGGCACCGTCGCCTCCGTGCCGCCGCAGGGCGGGCGCAAGCATCCACAGCAGGAGTTCCTGCAGGTCGACACGACCAACATCCTGTTCATCTGCGGCGGCGCCTTCGCCGGCCTCGAGAAGATCATCTCGGCGCGCGGGCAGGGGACCTCGATCGGCTTCGGCGCCAAGGTCGCCGACCCCGACGACCGTCGTACCGGAGAGATCTTCCGCAAGGTGGAGCCGGACGACCTGCTGCGTTTCGGCCTGATCCCGGAATTCATCGGCCGTCTGCCGGTGATCGCCACCTTGGACGACCTCGACGAGGCCGCCCTGGTGAAGATCCTGACCGAGCCGAAGAACGCCTTCGTCAAGCAGTACCAGCGGCTGTTCGACATGGAGAACGTCGGCCTGACGTTCACAGACGACGCCCTCAACGCCGTCGCCCGTAAGGCGATCGCGCGCAAGACCGGCGCCCGGGGCCTGCGCTCGATCCTCGAAGGGATCCTGCTCGACACCATGTACGAGCTGCCCAGCTACGACGGGGTCGAGGAAGTGGTGGTCAACGCCGAGGTGGTGGAAGGCCGGGCCAAGCCCCTGGTCATCTACGCCGAGCGGCGGGACAAGGGCGGCGCGGCCTAACCGCCGGCGCTTCGATCGGAATGGAGAAGCCCGGCCTCACGGCCGGGCTTTTTCATTGCTAAGCTGGCCGGATGCACCCGGAGCACGCCCGCCTTCTCGAGGAGATCCGCAAGGCCGGCCGCCCGCCGACCCTGCCGCCGCCGGGGAACGACTCTTTCGGCAGCAGCGGGCGTATCAGCTACATCGTGTCCGTCCCCCAGCGCCGGGCGATCGCCAAGGCCTGGGCGCAGGGGCGGCGCCGGACCGAGCCCGCCGAGGCGCTCGCCGTGGTGGAGAGCCTGCTGACCGGCGAAAGCTTCGAGGAGCGGACCCTCGCCACCTTCCTGCTGGCCTACCACGCGCCCGCCCGGCGGGCGGTGCGGCCGCAGCAGGTGGAGCGCTGGCTCGGGCAGCTGAACGGCTGGGCCGAGGTGGACGGGCTGTGCCAGAGCCTGTTTCCCGCCGACCAGCTGCTGGCGGACTGGCCGGCGTGGCGATCGACGCTGGAGCGGCTGGCGGGCGAGAACGATCCCAACAAGCGGCGCGCCTCGCTCGTCCTGCTCACAGGGCCCGTGAAGGGCGATGAGGACGAGCGGCTGAAGGCCGCGGCGTTCGAGAACGTGGAGCGTCTCCAGGGCGAGCGCGACCCGCTGATCACCAAGGCGCTCTCCTGGCTGCTCCGGGCGCTTTGCCACCGTCACGGCCCGGCCGTGGCGGACTACCTGGCGCGCCGCGCAGGCGAGCTGCCGGCGATCGCGGTGCGGGAGACGCGCACCAAGCTGGCGACAGGGGTGAAGACCCCGAGGCGGCCGCGGGAGCGCGTCTGAGGCTGCGGCGGCTTAGTGCATGTCATTGTCGGCCACGAACGACTGGAGATCGTCGGGCGAGACACCCTCGGCCGCCGCCACCAGGTTCAGCGCCCGGACGAGCTCGACGTTGGCCTGGATCTCCCTGAGCGTCGCCTGCAGGCGGGCGCGGGCGCGCAGGGTGTCGCTCAACAGCCGGTCGAGGTCCGCCGCCCGGCGGGCGCCGTCCTCGCTCATGCCCAGACTTCGGAGGGTTTCGAAGAGCCTGTTGGCCTCGGCGAGATGGCTTCGCGCACGCCGATAGGCAGCGTGCGCCGCGCCGTACGCGCCGATCAGATCTCCCCAGCCCAAACCATCCCCCAGACGCCGATGCCAACACACTTACGGCATGAGCGGCCTGCGAACCTCGGGACGGGGGCTGGAGTTCCACCGAAGCGCTGCCTTGACGCGAAAAAACTTCATAAATGCGGCCACTTCGCCCCGCGGGGGTTGCACGAGGCCTCGTCTCCCGCGGGAGGGGAGCTCGTTCAGCTTCGAGTCATGTTGGAGCGCCGATGCTCGCAGAGTCGGGGATCAGACAGTTTGGGAGGGGTCCCAGTTGATTCACCGACGTAGTCCCGGCGCCGTGAACATCGCCGCCTATACTCCCGTAAAGTCGGACGAGGCGGCCCGGCTGCGGCCCCTGGAGCCGGCCGTGGTGCACGACCTGTTCAAGCGGCAGCTGCTGGATCACATCCCGCGCCTGCGCGCCTTCGCGCTCAGCCTGACCCATAACGCCGAGGAGGCGGACGACCTGGTCCAAGACGTGCTGCTGCGGGCCTGGCGGGCCCGCGAGAGCTTCGAGGTGGGCACCAATCTCCACGCCTGGTTGTTCCGGATCCTGCGCAACACCTTCTACAACGACGCGGTCGTGAAGCGGCGCGCGGTGCAGGACGTCGACGGGGCCCTGGCCGCCAAGCTGCCGACCGCGCCCAACCAGGAATGGCGGGTGCGCTGGAGCGAGATGCTCGAGGCGCTGCAGCAGCTGAAGCCGCAGGCGCGCGAAGCGCTGTTGCTGATCGCCGCCGCCGGCCTGAGCTACGAGGAGGCCGCCCAGATCTGCGGCTGCCCGGTGGGCACCATCAAGAGCCGCGTCAAACGCGCCCGGGCCCACCTGGCCGAGCGGATCGGTTTCGAGCTGCCGCTGCCGACGGACGCGCCGGCCGGCGCCGACCGGCGATGCGCGTGACTTCCCGGGCAGGGCCCTTGAACAGCGTCAAGATCGCCCTAGATCATGGGGCGTGAACCCGGCGCCCCAAATTCAGGCGACGACTTCATGCCCCCGAAAGCTCTCGAACAGGCGATCTGCGAGCTGGTTATCCACATGGGGCGCATCGTCGCGCAAGGTTCTTGCTCAGCTTGAACAAGGCCGCAAACGGTCCACATAAATGCCGTATCAGACGCCCTCCGACGGGCGGACGGATCGCCCGACTCAGGCACATCGTTTGAGTTACCGCGGTCCGTCGGTCGGCGCCGATCAAAGCCGCGTCGGCCAGGAGTAATGCATCATGTCCGAGATCAAGACCCTGCCCATCCTGCCCCTGCGGGATATCGTCGTGTTCCCGCATCAGCCGGTTCCGCTGTTCGTGGGGCGCGAGAAGAGCGTGCGCGCGCTGGAAGAAGCGATGCGCATCGAGGGCAAGCAGATCCTCCTGGCCACCCAGAAGGATAAGGACGACGACGATCCCAAGCCCGACGCCATCTACGACGTCGGCGTGGTCGCCACCGTCCTGCAGCTGCTGAAGCTGCCCGACGGCACCGTGAAGGTGCTGGTGGAAGGGCAGGCCCGCGCCGGCATCACGAAATTCACCCGCCAGACCGACTACTATGAAGCCGAGATCGCCCTCGTCACCGAGGACGGCGCCGGCACGCCCGAGGCCGAGGCCCTGAGCCGGGCGGTCATCGAGCAGTTCGAGAACTACGTGAAGCTGAACAAGAAGGTGCCGCCCGAGGCGCTGGCCGCCATGCCGCAGGTCGAAAGCCCCGGCGAGCTGGCCGACCGGGTGGCCTCGCACCTGTCGGTGAAGATCGCCGACAAGCAGCAGCTCCTGGAAATCTTCAACGTCGTCAAGCGCCTGGAGAAGGTCTACGCCCTGATGGAGGGCGAGATCTCGGTCATGCAGACCGAGAAGAAGATCCGCAACCGCGTCAAGCGGCAGATGGAGAAGACCCAGCGCGAGTACTATCTGAACGAGCAGATGAAGGCCATCCAGCGCGAGCTGGGCGAGCATGACGACGCGCGCGACGAGCTGATCGAGCTCGAGAAGCGGATCAAGAAGACCAAGCTGTCCAAGGAAGCCCGCGCCAAGGCCGAGGCGGAGCTGAAGAAGCTGCGCAACATGAGCCCGATGAGCGCGGAATCGACCGTCGTCCGGAACTACCTGGACTGGCTGCTGTCGATCCCCTGGGGCAAGGCCAAGCAGAAGCCCATCGACCTGCAGAAGGCCGAGGAGATCCTCGACGAGGACCACTACGGCCTCGAGAAGGTCAAGGAGCGGATCCTGGAGTACCTGGCCGTGCAGTCTCGGGTCGGCACCCTGAAGGGCCCGATCCTGTGCCTGGTCGGCCCTCCGGGCGTCGGCAAGACCTCGCTCGGCCGCTCGATCGCCAAGGCCACCGGCCGTGAGTTCGTCCGGGTCTCCCTGGGCGGCGTGCGCGACGAGGCCGAGATCCGCGGCCACAGGCGGACCTACATCGGCTCCATGCCCGGCAAGATCATCCAGTCGATGAAGAAGGCCAAGACGACCAACGCCTTCTTCCTGCTGGACGAGATCGACAAGATGGGTTCGGACTGGCGGGGCGACCCCTCGTCGGCCCTGCTCGAGGTGCTGGACCCGTCGCAGAACTCGACCTTCGCCGACCACTACCTGGAGGTGGACTACGACCTGTCGCCGGTGATGTTCGTCACCACGGCCAACAGCCTGAACATGCCCCAGCCGCTGCTGGACCGCATGGAGATCATCCGCATTCCCGGCTACACCGAGGATGAGAAGGTCGAAATCGCCAAGCGGCACATCCTGGCCAAGCTGACCAAGGACCACGGGCTGAAGCCGGAAGAGTTCATCGTTCCGGACAGCACGATCCGCGACCTGATCCGCTACTACACCCGCGAAGCCGGGGTGCGGAACCTCGAGCGGGAGCTGGGTAACCTGGCCCGTAAGACCGTGCGCGACCTGGCCCGCGAGAACCTCGCCTCGATCACCATCGACGAGGAGCGGCTGGGCAAGTACGCCGGGGTCAAGAAGTACCGCTACGGCGAGATGGATCTGGAAGATCAGGTCGGCATCATCACAGGCCTGGCCTACACCGACTTCGGGGGCGACATCCTGACCATCGAAGCGGTCAAGATGCCGGGCAAGGGCCGGATGACGGTCACGGGCAACCTGAAGGACGTGATGAAGGAGTCGATCTCCGCCGCCGCGTCCTACGTCCGCTCTCGCGCCACCCGGTTCGGCATCGAGCCGCCGGTGTTCGAGAAGACCGACATCCACGTGCACGTTCCCGAAGGGGCGACCCCCAAGGACGGCCCGTCGGCCGGCGTGGCGATGACCACGGCGATCGTCTCGGTGCTGACCGGCAACCCGATCCGCAAGGACATCGCCATGACCGGCGAGGTCACCCTGCGCGGCCGGGTGCTGGCCATCGGCGGCCTGAAGGAGAAGCTGCTCGCGGCGCTCCGCTCGGGCGTAAAGACGGTGCTGATCCCCTCGGAGAACGAGAAGGATCTCGCCGACATTCCCGCCAACGTGAAGGACGCCCTGGAGATCATCCCGGTCTCCACCGTCGATGAGGTGCTGGTCCGGGCTTTGACCCGTCCACTGACGCCCATCGAGTGGAACGAGGCGGACCATCCGGCCCCGGTCAACGTCGAGACGGACGGCGACGACGTCGAGGCGGTGATCACCCACTGATCGGGCCGCGGCTCGAAAAGTTGAGCGGCGCGGGACCATCCCGCGCCGCTTTCTTTTTGACCCCCCTGCATAGGCAGCGCTTAATTCGCGCGCTCCGGACCGCTTCGGCGGACCGGCGGCCGGGGGGCTCGGCCGATAAGGGAGGCGAAGATGACCAAGGGCGAACTCGTCGCCGCGATGGCCGAAGAGGCCGGCATCAGCAAGGCGGAGGCCAAGCTGGCCCTGGAAGCCTTCATCACCTCGGTGGTCGGGACCCTGAAGAAGGGTGACGAGGTGCGGCTGCTGGGTTTCGGCAGCTTCACGCCCGTGCGCCGCCCGGCCGGCGCCGCGCGCAATCCGCGCACCGGCGAGACGGTCCACACCGCCGCCTCGGCCACCGCCCGCTTCCGGGCCGGCGACAGCCTGAAGAGCGCGCTCAACGGCCACGGCTAGGCCGCGCAAACGGACTCTCCAAACCGGCCGCCCCGCGCTAAGAAGCCGGCGACGGGCGGCTAGCTCAGCTGGTCAGAGCACCTGGTTTACACCCAGGGGGTCGGGGGTTCGAACCCCTCGCCGCCCACCATCTCTCCGGCCACCCAGCCTGTCCGTTGAACTGCGGTCGGGCTTGGGCGATAGTCGGCGGGGGAGGGGCTCGGCGCGAGGTGATGATG
>NZ_DATAGM010000067.1:0-10632 GCF_036263695.1 Phenylobacterium sp. | reverse complement strand
CCGTGCGGCGAGGACGCGATGGGCGCACCCGCAGCTACGACCGCTTGGTCGCCACCTGCCTGGTGGCCGGGGAGCCGCTCGCGCAACGGCTGCGGCGTTCTGCCGAGGACCGGCGCGCGCGCTGAGCGGCCTCGGCATGGGCGTGAACCCAGGCGAGGCTCGGCGCGGCTGCGACGGACTGGGCCCGCAAGGTTCTTGCGGACGTCCGGCAGCGAGGGCCGGGATCGCCGCCAACGAGAGTTGCGGGCTTCAGTGAGCTCGCGGCAAGCGCCCTTGAAAACCCAGCAGCCGCGACGCCTTGCTGGTTCCCTGTGCAGCGGCAAGGGAGAGATCCGGTGCCTGGCGGACGCGAGGAGCCGTTCAAAACCGCGTTGAGAGCCCTGAGGGAAAGGCTGCGGGACGGGGCGTTTCCGCCCGGGCGCAGGATCGCCGCCGTCGACGTCGCCGACTCCCTCCGGCTGAGCGCCACCCCCGTGCGGGAGGCGCTGTCTAGACTCGCGGGCGAAGGCCTTCTCGACGAGCTGCGCGGGCAGGGGTTCTATGTCCCGCTTTACACCAGCGCCGATGTCGCGGACCTCTACCGGTTGTCCTGGGCGCAGCTGAGGATCAGCCTGTGCAGGGAACGGCCAAGAGTTGGTCCGCAAGGATGTGCGCAGGCGTTCCTCGAGCAGGACCCGGTGTCCGCGGTGGAGCGGCTGTTCTCCAGCTGGATGGCCGAGACCGGCAGCCGCGTCCTGGCCGGATGCTATCGCCGGACCCAGGCGCAGCTCGCCCCTCTCCGTCGGCTCGAGCATGAGGTTTTCGCCGACCTCGAGGAGGAGGCCGTTCAGCTTCTCGCGCTCACCGTATCCGACTCCGTCGAGGCCCGGGCCGGGCCCATCGAGCTTTTCCATCAACGGAGGATCGCCGCCGCGGAAAGGCTGGCGGCGCTGGCCGCCATCCGGACGGCGGGCGCGCGGAGTTGAGCCAAAGCGCCGATCTCCTCCCCCGCGGAGCGCGGCCCGCCGGCCAACCGCACTTTCACCGAGCTGGCCGGCGCGAACTATAGCGGCGATATAGTTTGAATAGACCCGTCCGCGCCTGCCTGATCGAGCCGCCGCCAATCCGGCGGCGAACAGATGTGGAGGCCCGACATGTTCCGGCTCTTCAAGCTCTCCCCCCTCCGGCTCCTGAGCCTCGGCGGCGCAAAGGCCAGCACCCACGGCCCGATCGCCGGCGAGCAGCTCGAGGACGATTTCGTCCCCTATAACGGCGCCTGACCGGAGCCGCCGGCGCCGGCCGACGGGCCGGCGCCGGTCTTCTCAGCCATGCGCCTCGCTTTCCCCGCCCATGTTCACGCCGCCGTCGTCGGCGAGGATCTCGTGCTTCTGGACACGGCGGCAGACGCCTACTTTTGTGTCCCGGGAGGCGCGGCGCGCCTGCGCCCGGACGCGAACCTCAGTGGACTGGATCCGGACGAGCCCGAAGCAGCTCTCCGACTGCGGGCGGCCGGTCTCGTTCTCAGCGGCCCGGCCCGTCGCGCCACTGCGCCGCCGCCTGATTTGCCGCGCCGCGGTCTTCCTGTAGAGCCTGGCTGGTCGCTCACCACCCGGGAAGCAGGGCGGCTTGCCGGCGCCGTGAGCGACCTGCCGCGGCGCTACGCCTGCAGGCCCCTGCGGCGCATCCTGAGCAGCGTCGAGGCCGCACGGGGGAGGGGGACGCCCGTCGCCGCCGCGTCCGAGGCTCTACGCCTCGCAAGCCTCTTCCAAGCCGCCGCCATTTGGCTGCCGATGCCGCGGAAGTGCCTTGTCCGCAGCTTCGTCCTGCTTCGCTTCCTCCAGCGCTCCGGCTGCCGCGCCACGTGGGTGTTCGGCGTCAAGACGTGGCCCTTCGGCGCCCACTGCTGGCTCCAGCTCGATGATTTCGCTCTCGACGACGCGCCTGAGCGGCTCGCCGCCTACACGCCCATCCTGGCGGTCGAGGGATGAACGCCAGCTTCCTGGCGCTCGCCTGGTGCAGCGAGCCCGAAGCGGGGCGGCTGGAATCCGCCGCCTCTGCCTTGCGCGCCGCCGGATGGGCGGAGGCGTTCGCGCAGCGGGGCCTCCGGGTATGGACCCGCCAGCCGTCGCCCCTTCCGTTCGCCGTTGAAGACGGCGGCGCCCTCCTCCTCGTCGGACGCCGCCATCCGCGGCTTCCGGGGCAGCCTGAACAGCCGCGCTCCGACGTCGCGTCGCGGGCGGAGGCTGTGGCCCAGCGCCTGACGCGCGAATGGTGGGGGAGCTATGTCGCGCTCATAGGGGAAGGCGGTGCGGGAACGTGGCGCGTTCTGCGCGATCCCTCCGGCGCCCTTGATGCCCTCGTCTGGCGCTCCGGCGATGTCTACATCGTCGCCTCGCAACTGGAGGAGGTCCCGGCCTGCCTGTGGCCGGACGAGCTCGCTCTCGACTGGGACGCCGTCTCGGAATTCGTCCTTCACCCCTGGAGCGCCGGATCGCGCTGCGCTCTGGCGGGCGTACGCAGCCTGGTTCCGGGGGAGCTCGCATCCCTGGACGGACGGTCGGCTCCGGTCCCGATCTGGCGGCCGCTGGACTGGATATGCTCCGACGCGGGTCCCCATGGCCCATGGCCCCGGCGACTGCGGGAGCTGGTGGTGGCGACGGTCGCGGCGCTCGTCGCGCCCTACGAGCCCGTGCTCGCGGAGGTATCCGGAGGCCTTGACTCGGCCATCGTCGCCGCAGCGCTCGGCGCCGCCGGACTGTCCCCGCGTGTTCGCACGGCTCTGCACTACTTCGGCGACCGTTCAGACAGCGACGAACGGGCGTGGGCGGCGCAGGTTTGCGATCACTGGAACCTGCCCATCAGTTGCGTCGCCCGAAGCCTTGAGCCGTTCGATCCCGAGCGCGACTTCCTCCCTCTTGCGCAGGGCGCCCGCCCCCCGGCGGCGGCCCTGGACAGCTGGCGCGACCGGCAGGCCGCAGCGGAGCTGAAGGCTGCGGGCGCTCAGGCCATCGTCACCGGAATGGGGGGTGACGCTGTCTTCTTCCAGATGCCGAGCGCTCTTGTGCTGTCCGATCTCCTCAGCGCGCGCGGCCCTGGGGCGCTCTTCGATCCGGCGTTCCCCGACATGGCCCGCTGGCTACGCCGCTCCGTCTGGTCCGTGGCCGGCGAGGCGCTCGCAGGCCTTCGGTCCGTCCGATCCCACGCTCCCAGGAGCCGCTTCGCCGGGCCGCGCGCCCTGGCGAGCGCGGGCGGCCCGGGGCACCCCTGGCTCCAGCACCTTCACCTCGGGCCGCCGGCCAAGTCGCTGCAGATGGCCGCGCTTGCGGGATTCCAATCCATCCTTGGCCGCAACAGGCGGAGCGCGGCGGCCGCCGTTATCCACCCGCTGCTTGCACAGCCGGTCGTGGAGCTCTGTCTCGCCATCCCGACCTACCAGCACGTCGCTGGCGGACGCGACCGGGCGCTCGCCCGCCGCGCCTTCGAAGGGTTGCTGCCCGCGGCGGTCCTCGACCGCCGCTCGAAAGGCGAGCTCACCTCCCACTTCAGCCGACGGGCCGCGGCGAGCCTCGAGCATCTCAGGCCGTGGCTTCTGGACGGCGCGCTGGTCCGTGCCGAGGTGCTGGACCGGAAGGCCGTGGACCTGGCGCTCCGGTCGGACGCCCTCATCCAGCGCGCCGACGGACTGGCCCTCATCTCTGCGGCGGCGGTGGAGGCTTGGGTCCGCTGGTGGCAGTCGCAGATCCCGGACGCTCGCTCGGCTCCGCGCCGGCTGGGGTGACCTCGCTGAGGTGCCGCTGATACCAGGCGAACAGTCGAGTGTAGAGATCCCGCAGGTTGCCGGGGCTCGCATAGTGGTGCCCTTCGCCCCAGTAGGTCACCAGCAGGGCGTCTTTGCCCTGCCGGAAAAGCTGCGAGAACATCTCCTCGGCCTGGGAGATCGGAAAGTTGTCCATTTCGCCGTGAACCAGCATCACAGGGGCGCCGATCCGGTCCGCTTGTAGCGCCGGGCTGTTCCGCACATAGCGATCGAGATCCGCCCAAGGCGGGGCGCGCATGTCGCCCTGCAGCGCCTCCACCCAACCCGACCTTGAGTAGGTGCTCGCGCCTTCGTCCGCGTGCACCCGCTTCCCCGGACTGAAGGTCCCGTGCAGGCTGGCCAGGTTGCTGGGCGCCGCCTGGGCTACGGCCGCGTCGAAGCGGTCAGTCTGGGTCAGGATCGCGAGCACCGCGAAGCCGCCGAAGCTATGGCCCCAGAGGCCGAGCCGGTGCGGATCGAAGGCCCCCTGCAGGTCCGGCTGGCGGGCAGCGGCGTCGACGATCGCCAGGACCTCGTCGGCAAGGCCGACGGCGGGCCCTTGGTCTGCGCGTCGGGCCGGCAGGCTCGGCAGCAGGACTGCGTAGCCCTGACCCGTCAGGGGCGCGGCGGGGAAGAAAGGCGGGTGGCTCAGCAGGAGGTGCTCGGGCCTGCGCGGCCAGGTCTCGCCGGGATAAGGCAGGACAATTAGCGGTGGGGGGGCGGCGTCGAGAGGCGCGCCGGCCCATGGGAGCAGGATCCAGCTCACGAGAGCCTCGCCGCCGGGCCCGCGATGCGGCACCGGGACGACGCGCGGGAGGACGACATCCCGCAGCCGCACGTTGATCGTGGCCAATATCCGGGGATGCGACCTTGGCTTTCGCTGCTCGAGCGTCTCGCGGCCGCCCCCGTCCACCCGCACCACCAGGACACCGGCGCCGGGGCCGGCGTCCACCAACGCGGTCCTCGGACCCGGCAGGCCGGTCCGGCCGGACATGGCGCCGCCTGCGCCGAAGCGCACGAACTGCGGCCCCACCGGACGCTCCAGAACGCCTGAGATCGCCTCGCCAGGGGCTGGCGCCAGCGCCGCCCGTCCGGGGACGCCCTCGGTCCGCCGCCTGACCGGCTCGAAGGGAGCCGATGTCAGCCGCCTCGCCCGGCCGGCCGGATCGATGCGCCAGGCTGCGCCATCCCCCGCGACCAGCAGGGCCCGCGGTGTAACCGTCAGCCCTTCCCGCGGCGGCGAGGCGAGCGCCCCGGTGAGCCGCACCGGCCCCTCCGCACCGAGCCGCCACCAGTCCGCGCGCTCTCCCGCGGCCGGCCGGGCGAAGACGAGCGGATCGTTCCCCCACCAGCCGCCGTAAACCACCTCGGGCCGACGTTCCACCACGGCTCGAAGAGCGGCGCCGACGGGCCGCACCGTGCCCGTCCGGCCGTCCACCTTCACCAGCCGCCCTTCCGTCCAGGCCTCGCCGTCCGCGCGCGCGTACGCCAAAAGCGCCTCGCCGCCCGGAGACCAGCTGAGCAGTCCCGAGAGCATGTCGCACTTCGGGCAGGGGCGACGGACTTGGCCAGTTCGCACATCCGCGAGCACGAGCCGAAGTCGCCGCGTCGCCATGCCGTACGGCCCCTGCACCGGGTGGTCCTTAGCCAGGGGGATGTCCTCGGCCGCCTCCAGCAGGGCGATGCGGCCACTCGCCTCCGACGCCTCAACGTCCACGAAGTCGCCCTCAACGAGGGTCCGGACCGCACCCGTCCGCGCGCAGACGATCAGCAGCCGCTTGACCGGCGGCCGCGGCCGCACGGCGAGGTGGCGCCCGCTGCCGATCGCCGTCACAGAAACGCCGCCGCTGGCGGAGGCGGCCCATCGCTGCGGGAGCGCGGCCTGCGGCGTCATCCAGCGCAGCTCGTGAGGCAGGTCCCCGTCCGGCCGTGCGATCACCGCCAAGGAGGAGGGCGATACCCACTGAAGGCCCCTGGCGCCGCCGATCTGCTCCGGTGTGATCGGCAGCCAGCGCACGTGACCGGCGGCGACGTCGACCAGGCCGAGGTCCCAGGCCTCGTTCGTCAGGCGGTGCACGACGGCCCAGCGGCCGTCCGGCGAGAGCGGCCCCAGCCGGTAGCCGTGACCCGGCGTCGGCGGGAAGAGCGGGACGAGCCCGCCGCTTCGGGCGAGGTCCCCAACCATGATGCGGGTCCGAAAGAGGTCGTTGTAAAGGAGGCGGTCGAACCTTGCCGCCGAGGCGTAGGGACCTCGCTGCTCCACCAGCACGAAGCGGCCGCCTGCCGCCGGCGCGATCGCGCCGAACGACTCCCTCTGCAGCAGGTCGTCCACCTCCGTCGCCCTGGCCCCGGCAGGTCCCGCACAAACGCAGGCCGCCGCCGCGGCGATGGCCGCGGCCCTGTTCCCCAGCTTTCCCGACATCACCAGCGCCGGGTCAGCTGCACCGCCACGAAGCGGCCGATGATGTCCGCGTTGGATGGGTCGAAGGCGTAGCCGAAGGGATTGTCGTAGAACGGCGGCGGCGTATCGAAGACGTTGCGCACGAAGAGGGATAGGGTGGTTCCCTCGAACCGACCCGTCGGCGCGGCCAGCTTGGCCTGCAGGTCCAAGGTGGTGTGGGAGTCGATCGGTCGTCCGCCCGCGTCGTCGAACCCGGATAGGTGGTTCACCGCCGCGCCGAGGGAGAGCGGGCCGCGGGTCCAGTCGGCGGTCGCCCGCAGACGAAGGTCGGCCGGGTAGGTGGCCAGGCCGGCGAGCTCGATGCCGGGCGAGGTGGGCGTCAGCGACTGGATGTAGTCCAACAGCTGCGAGCCTGTGAGGCCGAGCGAGAGGTCGCCGCCGAAGGCGCGGGTCGTCCAGCTGGCCTGGATGTCCAGTCCGCTGACCGTCAGGCCGCCGGTGTTGACCGCGCGGATGTCCACCACGGCGCCGTAAGCCGTCACGGGGTTGAGGCCGCGGATCCGGTCGGCCGCCGGCTGGTCGAGCAGAGCGGAGACGAGGGCCAGATCGGCCGCATCCGTGGCCGGCTGAACACGGCGCACAAAAGGTGTGAAGCGCGTGTCGAGCAGGGCGCCCGCCAGGTTCTGGGTCACCGGACGGTCGATGCGGTTGTCGAAGACGGTCTCGAACCAGCTCGCCGAAAGCCGCAGGCCGGGCGCCCAAGCCGGTCGCCAGTCCACCCCCGCCGTGAAGGTCTCCGCCGTCTCCGGCTGCAGGCCCTCGTTGCCGCCGGTCAGCACCAACGAGAGCACACGCGCCGAGCTGCCCGAGGGGAACTGCAGCGCCTGAAAGATCTGCGGGCTCTTCAGCTCAGCAAGACCTGGCGCGCGGAACGATTCGCCCCAGGAGGCCCGCAGGCGAAGCCCCTCGAAGGGTGTCCACGCCAGGCCCAGCTTGGGATTGAGGGTGTCGCCGAAGTCGCTGTAGCGCTCGAACCTTACGGCGCCGGAGAGCTCCAGGGCGCGCAGCCCCGGCCGGCCGTTCTGCGGACCGGCCAGGGGGACGAGGACTTCCGCAAATGCAGCCGACACCGTCCGGCGCCCCGACACCGGCGCCTGTGGGATGGGCGCGCCGGTGGAGAGGAAATTGGTTCCGATCCGCGCAAAGCTCTCCTCGCGCAGGTTGCCGCCGACGGCGAGCTTGATCTCGCCGCCCGCGAGTTCGAACAGCGGCCCGTCCAGTTGCAGGTTGCCGGCCTCGATGCGGGACCTGCCGCGGGTGTGGGTGAAGCCTGAACCGATGGCGGCCCGAACCGCGGCCGGATTGTGCGGTTGACCGGTGAACGGGTTGAACCAGCCGTCGCGCGAGGGGCTGTAGGCCGTAGCGGCGCTGTCCGGAACGTTGCCCAAGGCTTCGGCGAGGATGGCCGTGTTCGCCAGCCCCTCCGTGACCAGGCTGTCGATCTGCTGGCCGAAAGCGGCATAGGCGTCAGCGCCCCAGCGGCCGGGGAGGCTGAGGCGAGCGCCGAGGCTTGCGGTCAGGGACTGGGCGGTGCTGCGCGAGAGCGGCGCGGGGAGCTCCCCGGCGAAGCTGTACTGGATCTGATGGGAGGCCGCGCCGACCGGCGACACAAAGAACGGGTTCGCGCCCGTCACAGTGAGGGTCGTCGTGGACGCAGCGATCCTGGCGTCGGCGGTGCGCAAGGTGTAGCTGGCGTCCCCCGACACCTCGTGCCGTTCGCCGATCTCCTGCCGAAAGGCGGCGTAGGCGCTCCCCAGGCGCTGGCGGGGCAGCATGTCCACTCCCTGCTGCAGACTGGCGAGATTGATGTCCCCGCGGGTGAAGTCCGTTGGGCGCAGGCCCAATCCGTCCTGGCCGCGCGGAACGGCCCACAAGGGGCCGGAGACGCCGGTCGCCGGATCGAGGCCGAGGATGTTGCCCGGGTAAGCGCTCGGGGAGCGGAAGTCGGATCCGCCGAACCGGCGTAGATCGGCGGAGCGGGTGTAGTCGCGCTCGGCTGCGGCCAGGGGCTCGCGCGCCGAGACCTCGACGGCGGCCAGCAGGTTGCCGGTCGCCCAGGTCCGGCCCAGGACCAGGCCGGCGAGCGCTTCCTCGGCGCCGCCGGCCGGAGCGGCCCCGCCTCGGATCCGCAACTCGCCGCCGTCGAAATCTCGCTTCAGGATCACGTTCACCACGCCGGCGACCGCGTCGGAGCCGTAGATCGCCGAGGCGCCGTCCAGGAGGATCTCCACGCGCTCGACCGCGGCGGTGGGGATCAGCGAGAGGTCGACGAAGTCGCCCTTGTTGCCCGACGGGGCGATGCGGCGGCCGTTGACGAGGACCAGGGTCGCGCTGGGGCCGAGGCCGCGCAGGTTCACGCCGCTGGCGAAGGTGAGATTGTTGCCGAGCCGGTTTGCGCGGGTGGTGACCGAGGCCTCGGTGTTCTCGCCGCTGTAGTTCTGCGGCAGCAGGTTGATGGCCTGGGCCAGGGTGGCTTGTCCGCTGCGCTGCAGGTCCTCCGCGTCCATCACGATCAGCGGCGAGGCGACCGAGCCGGCGCCGCGGATGTGGGTCCCGGTGACCTGGATTTCCGAGACGGTCGATGCGGTTTGCGGCGGCGGCTCGCGCTGGGACGGCGGCGCGCCGGGCGGGGCGCCGCCCGCCTCACCTGCGAAAGGGCGCGCCGCCTCCAGGGCCCGCGCCGGCCCAGCGGCCGTAGCCGTCCCGCCCTTCGCCTTCAGGACCAGGACGGCGGGCCCCGCACGATGGACCAGGATGCCGCTGCCGGCCAGGAGACGGCTCAGGGCCTGTTCGGCGGTGAACGTCCCGATTACCGCGGGCGCCCTGCGTCCGGCCACCAGATCGGGCGAGAACAGCAGCTGCTCTCCCGTCTGGTGCGCCAGGGCAAGAAGCGCCGGCTCCAGCGGGCCGGCCTCGATGCGCACCTGCGCCGGCTGGGCGGCGGCCGGATGGGCGCTCAGCAGGGCCGCAGCCGCAAGCCCTGCGAGCAGGGCGGCGCGGGTTCTTGAGACGCTCATCTTCATCGGCATCGGCGTTCCCCCGGACGCCTCCAGCACGTGGCCTGGCCGCAGCGGCCTGGCTCATTCCCCGGGCAGGGGTGCGTCCGAGTGGGTAGACGCAGGCGAGGGGCCGTCACCCTATGCCCGGCCGAAGAAAATCGTCAGCTCCCCGGGGAGGGGCGGGGAACGAGCCGCACGCCGCCCGGTTCGGGCCGCGACTGCAGCGGGAAGATGGCCTCGACGGCCGCTTCGAAGGCGGCGGCGTCGCCCACGTCGAACACGCCGCTGACCGGCGCCTGCGCGAGCTGCTCCGGAGCCTCCAGCACCAGCTTGTCCTCCGAGTAGCGGTTCATCTCGGCGATCGCGGCGCGCAGGGGCACATTGCGGAAAGTCAGCCGGCCTGTGGTCCAGCCCGCCGCCTCCGCCGCGTCGGTCGGTCGCGGCTGAGACAGCCCCTCGGGAGTTGCTGTCAGCTGCTGATTGGGCGTCAGCTGCGCCGCCTCGCGGTCGCCGTGCGCGACCGCGACCGCGCCTTCGAGAAGGGTGACCTGCACCGTCTCATCGGTGCGCCGCACGTCGAAGCTCGTGCCAAGCGCGGTCACCCGCACTGCATTAGCCGTGACCACGAACGGCCGGTCCGGATCTGCGGCCACGTCGAAGAACGCCTGCCCACGGCGAAGCTCGAGCGACCGGGCGGCCCGCCGGTAGCGCACCTGGACCACGGTGTCGGTGTTGAGCCGCACGCGCGAACCGTCCTCCAGGACCACCAGCCGCTGCTCGCCGACTTGGGTCCGGTAGACCGGCTCGGCCGACAGGGCGAACCAGGCGGCCGCCGCGGCGAGGGCGCCGGCCGCTCCGAACCCGGCGAGGCGGGGGTCAATTCCGCGATGGCCTCGAAGTGCAGGGCCTCGCTGCATCGCCAGTCGTGTCGCCGACTGGATCTGCGGATCGACGGCCAGGCCGCCCGCGGCCTGCCAAGCGCGCTCCACCTCCTCGTATGCTCGAGCGTTCGCGCTTTCGCGGCGCCAGGCCTGGAACGCGCGGAGCGTCTCGGAGGAGACGGAGACACGGCTCAGCCGGGCGAACCAGGCGGCCGCCTCCTCACGCGTTCGGTCCGATGATCCTCTTCCTGTCACTTCCGCGGCCTCGCCACCAGCGCGGCGCAGAGCGCCAGCGCCTTGGACATCCGCGCCTCCACGGTCTTGACAGACAGGCCGCAGCGGACCGCGATCTGATCGTAGCTCAGGCCGCCGAAGCGGCTCAGCAGGAACACTTCCTGCAGCTTGGGAGGCAGCCCCAGGATGGCCTGCTTGAGGGCCAGGGTCTGCTCCTGGGCGGGGGGCGAGACGGCGGCGGATTCGTCCGCTTCCCTCACCAGCACGGGGCGTGCAAGGCGG
>NZ_DATAGM010000066.1:0-14596 GCF_036263695.1 Phenylobacterium sp. | reverse complement strand
CGCCACGACGTGGTGGTGGTGACCATCAACTACCGACTTGGGGCGCTGGGTTTCCTATCGGTCCCGGAGGCGGGCTTCGGGCCGAACCAGGGGCTGCTGGATCAGGTGGCGGCGCTGACGTGGGTGCAGGCCAACATCGAGGCGTTCGGCGGCGACCCGGCCAACGTGACCATCTTCGGGGAGTCCGCCGGCTCCGCCTCGGTGGCGGCGCTGCTGGCCATGCCGCCGGCCAAGGGCCTGTTCCACCGGGCGATCCTGCAGAGCGGGGTAGGGCGCGCCTCCCCGGCCGAAGTGGCGGCGAAGAGCGCCGATGCGCTGCTCGAGGCGTTGGGCCTGAACCGCGCGCGGGCGGCGGAGCTGCGGAACGTGCCGGCGGCGCAGCTCGTCTCCGCCCAGGCGGCGGTGCAGAAGCAGGGGCTGGCGTTCGGTCCGGTGCGCGACGCCGCCACCCTGCCGGACGAGCCGATGAAGATCGTCCGGGCCGGCGGGGCGTCGGAGACCGCGGTGCTGATCGGATCCAACCGCGATGAGGTGAAGCTGTTCAACGCCGCCGCCCCGCGCCAGCCGCTCGATGAGGCCGGGCTAGTGGCCGCCGTTCGGACGGCGCTGCCCAAGGCCGACGAGGCGCAGGCCGCGGCGCTGATCGAGACCTACCGCGCCTCCCGCCGCGCCAAGGGGCTGCCGGTGGAGAACCTCGATGTGCTTGACGCGGTGCAGAGCGACGTGCGCTTCCGCATCCCGTCCATCCGGCTCGCGACCGCGCAGAAGGCCGTGCAGCCCAACACCTACCTCTACCTCTTCACCCACGCCTCGCCGGCTCGCAAAGGGGCGCTGGGCGCCTGTCACGCGCTCGAGATGCCCTTCGTGTTCGGCACCCTCTCGGCGCCGACCCAGGACAGGTTCTGCGGCACAGGCCCGGATGTCGAGCGGCTGTCGGCCGAAATGAACGCGGCCTGGGCGGCGTTCGCCAGGACCGGGAGCCCCAGCACGCCCGCACTCGAATGGCCGGCGTTCGATCCCGGGCGGCGGACCACCATGCTGTTCGATACCGCAAGCTCGCGCGTCGAGGATGACCCCTTCGGCGACGAACGGGCCGCGATCGACCCGCTGCTGTGACGTCGTCCCGGACGGCGGACAGGCCGATCCGGGGCCCAGAGTCGGCGGGGTCCCGGCTCTACGCTTCGCTTCCGCCAGGATGACGTGGCGAGCTTGACGCCCCGTACGGAAGCGGGCTTTCGCTGCAGTCAATCAAAGGAGAGCGCCGCCATGGCCTACAAGCCGTTCGATCTGACCGGGAAGGTCGCGTTGGTCACCGGGGGCAACGGCGGGATCGGGCTCGGGATGGCCGAGGCGATGGCTCAGGCCGGCGCGGACGTGGTGATCTGGGGCACGAACGCCGACAAGAACGCCGCCGCCGAGGCGAGGCTGAAGGCGCACGGCGTGCGGGTGCTGACTCAGCGGATCGACGTCTCGGAGGAACAGCAGGTGGTCGACGGCATGGCCCAAGCGGCCGCCGAGATGGGCCGGCTGGACACGGTGATCGCCAACGCCGGAATCGGCGGCGGGGCCCGCTCCTTCGCCGAGATGAGCACCGAGACCTGGCGCCGGGTGATGGGGGTCAACCTGGACGGGGTGTTCTTCACCTTCCGCGAGGCCTGCAAGCACATGGTGGCCCGCGCCCAAAGCGGCGACTCGGGCGGCTCCCTGGTGGTCACCTCCTCGCTGTCGGCGGTGCATGGGGCGGCCCGCAACGAGGCCTATTCGTCGGCCAAGACGGCGGTGCTGGGCATGGTCCGGGGTCTGGCGGTGGAATACGCCCGCTATGGGATCCGTGCGAACGCCGTGCTGCCGGGGTGGATCGCCACCGACATGACGGCCGGCGCGCAGGGAAACGACAAGTTCAACGAGCAGGTGATCAAGCGCGTCCCGACCCGCCGCTGGGGCGAACCGGAGGACTTCGGCGGCATCGCCGTCTACCTCGCCTCGGACGCCTCGCGCTTCCATACCGGCGACTCCATTCTCATCGACGGCGGCTACGCGATCTTTTGAAGCGCGACTAAATCTCCCGCCACACTTTTTCGCTGGAAAAACAACGGCGTATGTTGCGGCGCCGGAATCTTGACGCACTGCACCAGCGTCTATAGGTTCCGCGCGACTTTCAGCCCGGGCCATGGCGGCGAATTCGCTGCTGCGGCTGGACCCGAGGACCATGCCGGAGCCTGACGAAACGCGGGACGAGACCATCAGACGTCTCGACGCGCGGGCGGAGGCTCTACGGGCGCGGACCGCTACGACGCCGCAGGATCATGGCGTCCAGGCGGCCGGATACGGATATCGGCTGCTCGGCATCCTGCTGGGCGGCTTGTTTGTCGGCATCGCGATTGGCGCGGGCGCCGACGCCCTTCTGCGCTCCGCGCCGTGGGGAATGATCTGCGGGGTCCTCGTCGGCTTCGTGGTGTCGGTTTGGATGGCGGTCCGCTCGGCGCAGCGGATGTCGGAAGAAACGGCGAGGGAGTGGGGTCCCCCCAAGGACCTGCCCCCGGATGACGAGGAAGATTGAAGGAGTTCGAGGCGGCATGGCCGACCCGATGCACCAGTTCGAGGTCACGAAGATCGTGGACCTCCCGGATTTCTCGCTCCCCGGCGTGGGCGTGATCGACATGTCGATCACCAACTCCACCGTGGCCATGTTCCTGGCCGCGGGCCTGATCGTCGCCTTCTTCGCGCTGTCCACCGCCAAGGCGGCGGTGGTGCCGGGGCGGCTGCAGCTGCTGGGCGAGGGCATATTCGGCTACATCGACAACCTGACGACCAGCATCATCGGGCACGAAGGGCGCAAGTTCTTCCCCTTCATCTTCACCCTGTTCCTGTTCATCCTGGCGATGAACATCCTGGGGATGTTCCTGGTCTTCACGGCCACCTCGCAGCTGGCGGTCACCGCGACGCTCGCGGTCATGACCATCCTGCTGGTGCTGGTCATCGGCGTGATGCGCAACGGCGCGAACATGTACAAGCTGTTCGTGCCGGCCGGCGTGCCCTGGTACATGCTGATCCTGGTCACCCCGATCGAGATCATCTCCTTCGTGCTGCGGCCGGTGACCCTCGCCCTTCGTCTCTTCGGCAACATGCTCGGCGGCCACGTGGCCCTGAAGGTGTTCGCCGGCTTCGTGGTCAGCCTCGGCGCCCTGGCGGCCGGCGGCGGCGTCGGCCTGCTCGGCATCCCCGCCGCCGCGCTCTCGCTCGGCGGGGTCGTGGCGCTGACGGCGCTCGAGTTCCTGGTGGCCTTCCTGCAGGCCTTCGTCTTCGCGGTTCTGGCCTGCGTCTACCTGAACGACGTGGTCAACCTCGGCCATCACCACTGATCGGCCGGATCAACTCCAACTCTCTCATTTCTCAACGGGACCAAATCAAATGGAAGCGGAAGCGGCTAAGTTCATCGGCGCGGGCCTCGCGACCCTCGGCATGATTGGCGCGGGCATCGGTGTGGGCACGATTTTCTCGGGCTTCCTGCAAGGCGCGACGCGTAACCCGTCGGCGGCCGGCGGCCAGTTCACCAACCTCATCCTCGGCGCGGCCCTCACCGAAGCGCTCGGCATTCTGGCCTTCGTGCTCGGCCTGCTGATCCTGTTCAGCTAATCGCTGACGCCCCCGGGCGGAGCCTGCTCCGCCCGTCGTTTTCTTGAGGACGACCAGGCCGATGGCCGCCGAAACGACCACCACGCCGAGCACGGGCGACCACGACGGGAATCCGACCGCCGAAGCGGCCGAGGCCGTTCACGGTCACGAAGTCCCTGCCGGCACGAGCGAAGTCGCCCACCACGGCGGCGAAGGCGGCGGACTGCCGCAGTTCCGCATGGAGTACTGGGGCGGCCAGATCATCTGGCTGCTGCTGATCTTCCTGCTGCTCTACATCCTGCTGGGCCGGGTCTTCGTGCCGCGCCTGCGCAAGGTGCTGGACACCCGGGCCGAGACGATCAGCCAGGCGGTGGCCGAGGCCAAAAGCGTCCAGGCCGAAGCCGAGGCGCTCGCCAAGGCCGCTCAGGCCGAGGTGGCGCAGGCCCGCGCCGACGCCCGCCGCATGGGCGCCGAAGCCAAGGCCAAGGCCATGGCGGAGATCGCCGACCGGCAGGCCGAAGTCGAGCGTGAGCTCGACGCCAAGCTCGCCGACGCCGAAGGCCGGATCCGCGCCATGCGCGACCAGGCGATGACCAACGTCGGCGCCATCGCCTCGGAGACGGCCCAGGCCATGGTCCAGAAGCTGACCGGCCAGCCGGCCGGACCGGCCGAAGTCGAAGCCGCCCTGGCGGCGCGTGTTCCCGCAGGAGCGGTCTGATGCCTGCCTTCCTCAATCCGGCCGAGGCGGAGTTCTGGGTCGGCGTCGGCCTGCTGATCTTCCTCGCCATCGTGATCTTCGTCGCCAAGGCGCCGAAGGCGGTGGCCAAGCTGCTCGACGACAAGTCGGCCTCCATCCAGGCGGACCTGGACGAGGCCAAGCGGCTGCGCGAGGAGGCTCAGCGGCTGCTCGAGGAGCTGCGCGCCGAGCGGGCGGAAGCCGAGCGTCAGGCGGCCGACATCCTCGCGGCCGCCCAGGCCGAGGCCAAGCGCAACCAGGAAGAAGCCCGGGTGAAGCTCGAGGAGAGCGTGGCCCGCCGGCGCGACCTGGCCGAGCGCAAGATCGCCACGGCTGAGGCCCAGGCGATCGTCGAGGTGAAGGCGGCCGCGGCCGATATGGCGGCGCGGGCCGCCGAGGGCGTGCTCGCCGGCCGGCTCGCCGGGCTGAAGAGCGACCCGAGCATCGACCGCGCGATTGGCGAGCTCGCCGTCAAGTTGAAGTAGTGGATCAGGCTGAAGCGGAGCGGCGCCGCTTCAGCTTCCACCGCCGCCGCAGCCGCATGGCGATCCGAAAACGCGACGGAAGCACCAGGCGCTCGACCCGCAGCGTTTGCTGCCAGGCCACCAGGATCATCTCCGGCTCACGGCGCAGCAGGCGCCGGATCGGGTAGACCATCTTCGGGTGGGCCCGCTGGAACTTCACGAACTGGCGGCGCGCCTTGAACGAGTTGCGCAGGATCAGCATCAGCCCGACGACGATGACCGGGATCCCGCCCGGGCCGGGCAGGGGCGCGATCAGCACGCCGGCCGCCACCACCGCCAGGCCGAGCATCACCAGAGCGGCGCGCGTAATGCGGCCGAGGATCTCTTGCGCGAGATCGTCGGAGGCGTAGCGGCGCGCGCGCGGCATGATGCTGACGTAGGACACGGGGGTTCGACCTGGGTTCGGGGCAGCCGTTCGGGGGAGGTCCGGCCGACCCGCCTCGCTGATATGCGAACGCGCCTAAGAGTCGTAAAGGCGCCAGTCGGGATATTTCTGCGGCGGCTTCGCTATTCGGCGGCGAGCGGCGCCGGCGCAACACCCGTGGGTTCCGGGCGCCACGCCAGCTTGGGCTTGCGCGCGGCCAGCGTTTCGTCCAGCCGGCGCAGGGGCGCCAGATAGGGCGCGCCCTTGAAGCGGTCCACCTCGCCGGCCTTCGCCGCCTGGGCCAATGCGCGAAGCGCCTCGCAGAACCGGTCGAGCTCGGCCTTCGACTCGGTCTCGGTCGGCTCCACCAGCATCGCCCCGTGCACCACCAGCGGGAAGTACATGGTCATCGGGTGGAAGCCTTCGTCGATCATCGCCTTGGCGAAGTCGAGGGTGGTGACGCCCGTGCCCTCCAGCCAGCTGTCGTCGAACAGGGCCTCGTGCATGCAGGGGCCTTCCGGGAAGGCGGGCGTGATCAAGTCGCCGAGCCGCGCCTTGACGTAGTTGGCATTCAGGACCGCGTCCTCGGCCACCTGGCGCAGGCCGTCGGTCCCGTGGCTGAGCATGTACGCGTAGGCGCGGACGAACATCCCCATCTGGCCGTGGAAGGCGCTCATCCGGCCGAAGGCCTGGGCGGCCTCGCCGGCGGGTTCCTCGACCAGCTTGAAGCCGCCCTCGCCCGAGACGACCCAGGGAGCCGGCGCGAAGGGCGCCAGCGCCTCCGACAGCACGACCGGCCCTGCGCCCGGGCCGCCGCCGCCGTGCGGCGTGGAGAAGGTTTTGTGCAGGTTGATGTGCATGGCGTCGACGCCCAGGTCGCCCGGCCGCACCTTGCCGACGATGGCGTTGAAGTTGGCGCCGTCGCAGTAGAAGTAGGCCCCCGCGTCGTGTGCCAGGCGGGCGATCTCGATGATGTCCCGCTCGAACAGGCCGCAGGTGTTGGGGTTGGTGACCATAATGGCCGCTACGTCGGGTCCGAGCTTGGCGGCCATGTCCGCCAGGTCCACGCGGCCGTCGTCGGTCTGGGCGATCTCGGTGACCGAATAGCCGACGAAGGCGGCGGTAGCCGGGTTGGTCCCGTGGGCCGAGGTCGGCACCAGCACGCGCCGACGGGCCGAGTCGCCCTTGGCGTCGTGGGCGGCGTGGATGGCCAAGAGGCCGCAGAGTTCGCCGTGGGCGCCGGCCTTGGGCGGCAGGGCCACGGCCGGCATGCCGGTCAGAGTCTTCAGCCAGTGGGCCAGGCCGTCCATCAGCGCGAGCGCGCCCTGTACGGTCGACTGCGGCTGCAGCGGGTGGATGTCGGAGAAGCCGGCCAGCCGGGCCATCCGCTCATTGAGCCGCGGGTTGTGCTTCATGGTGCACGAGCCGAGCGGATAGAGCGCCAGGTCGATGGCGTGGTTCTTCTGCGACAGGCGCACGTAGTGGCGCACCGCTTCCGGCTCGGAGAGGCCGGGCAGGGGGACCTCCTCACGGGTGAGGCTCGCGAGGTCGGAGGCGTCGGCCTCGGGCGCGGGCAGATCGACACCGGTCTTGTCCCAGCCGCCCAGTTCGAAGATCAGCGGCTCGTCCTGCAGCAGCCCGCGGCCGCCGGTGAGGGAGGCGTGGCCCTGGGCGCTGGCGGCCTCGGGGCGGGTGGGGCGTCCGACGCTTAGCATGCTCATGCGCCGATCCTCCTGGAGAGCGCGCCCGTCAGGGCGGCGATGTCTTGGGTGGTGGTGAGTTCCGTGGCGGCCAGCAGCAGGACGTCGTCCAGGCCGGCGTGCGGGTCGAGGCGGGCGTAGGGCACGCCGGCGACGATCCCGTCTCCCAGCAGGGCCTCGACCAGCGCCGTCGCCGAGCCGGGGACCTTCACGGCCACCTCGTTGAAGTAGCGCGGGGTCAGAAGCTCGACGCCGGGGACGCCGGAGAGCGCCTTCGCCAGTTCCCTAGCCCGGGCGTGGTTCACCTCGGCTAGCTGGCGCAGGCCTTTGCCGCCCAGCAGCGACAGGTGGATGGTGAACGCCAGCGCGCAGAGGCCCGAGTTGGTGCAGATGTTGGAGGTCGCCTTCTCCCGCCGGATGTGCTGCTCGCGGGTGGAGAGGGTGAGCACGAAGCCGCGGCGGCCCTCGGCGTCCACCGTCTCGCCGGCCAGGCGGCCGGGCATCTGGCGCACCAGCTTTTCGCGGGCGGCGAACAGGCCGACGTAGGGCCCGCCGAAGTTCAGGGCGTTGCCGATCGACTGGCCCTCCGCGACGGCGATGTCCGCGCCCATGGCGCCCGGCGACTTCAGCAGGCCGAAGGAGACGGCCTCCGTCGTCACCACGATCAGCAGCGCGCCGGCGGCGTGGGCGGCCTCGGCGATCTTGGTGACGTCGGTGACCGTGCCGAACACGTTGGGGGTCTGGACGACGACGCAGGCGGTCCCGGCGTCGATCGCCTCCAGCACCGCTGCCTCGGCGTCGATGGCGGCCGGCAGGCGATGGATCTCCATGCCCTCGGCGTGGGCGATGGTCTGGGTGGTGGCGGCGTAGTGGGGGTGCAGGCCGCCGGACAGCACGGCCTTCTCGCGGCGGGTGACCCGCTGGGCCATCATGACCGCTTCTGCGCAGGCCGTGGAGCCGTCGTACATCGAGGCGTTGGCCACATCGAGGCCGGTCAGCGCGGCGACCTGCGTCTGGAATTCGTAGAGCGCCTGCAGCGTGCCCTGGGCGATCTCCGGCTGGTAGGGCGTGTAGCTGGTCAGGAACTCCGAGCGCTGGATGATGTGGTCCACCGTCGCCGGCACGTGGTGGCGGTAGGCCCCCGCGCCGCAGAAGAAGGGTCCCGCGCCGGCCGCGCGGTTCATGGCGGCCAGGCGGCCGAGCTCGCGCTCCACCTCAAGCTCGCCGGCGTGCAGCGGCAGGTCGAACAGCTCCTTGCGGCGGGCCGCTTCCGGCACGTCGCGGAACAGGTCGTCGATCTGGCCGGCGCCGATGGTCGCCAGCATTTCGGCCCGGTCGGCCGGCGTGAGGGGGAGATAGCGCATGGTCAGAGGGTCTTCAGGAACTCGTCGTAGGCGGCCTTGTCCATCAGGCCCTCGTATTCGGCGGGGTTGGCGACCTTCAGCTTGGCGAACCAGCCTTCGCCTTCGGCCGACTCGTTTACCGTTTCCGGCTTGTCGCCCAGCGCGGCGTTCGCCTCGACCACCTCGCCGGAGATGGGGGCGTAGACGTCGGACGCGGCCTTCACGCTCTCGACGACGGCGAAGGCGTCGCCCGCCGAGACGGTCCTGCCGACCTCAGGCGTCTCCACGAACACCACGTCGCCTAACTGCTCGGCGGCGTAGGCGGTGACGCCGACGGTGGCCACATCCCCCTCGAGGACGACCCATTCATGGTCCTTGGTGAAGCGCATTCTCTTGTCTCTTCCTCTTCAGGCGAGCCGGACGTAGCGGTGCGGGACGAACGGCAGGGCCACGACTTGGCAGGCCTGCGGCTTTCCCCTGACGATGACCTTCAGGCGGGTTCCAGGTTCCGACAGCAGAGGCGGCACGAACCCCATGGCGATTGAGCCGGACAGGCTCGGCGAGAAGCCGCCGCTGGTGACCTTGCCGACGACTTTGCCGTCCTCATCGGCGATCTCCGCGCCCTCGCGGGCCGGGGCGCCTTCCAGCACCTTCAGGCCGACGCGCAGGCGCGAGGGGCCGTGCGTCATCTCGCGCTCGATCCGCTCGGCGCCCGGGATGTTCCCGGCCTTGCGGCGGCGCTTCGACACGGCGAAGGCCAGGTTCGCCTCGATGGGGGAGACGGTCTCGTCGAGGTCGTGGCCGTAGAGCGGCAGGCCGGCCTCGAGGCGCAGCGAGTCGCGGGCGCCCAGGCCGATGGGGCGGACGCGCTCGTCGCCGAGCAAGCGGCCCCACAAGGTATCGGCGAAGTCGCGCGGCGCCAGGATCTCGTAGCCGTCCTCGCCGGTGTAGCCGGACCGCGAGACGACGCAGCCGTGGCCGTCGACGTCCATGCGGGCGAAGGTCATGAAGCCGAGTGTTGGCGCCTGCGGGAGATGCTGCTTCACCACGTCCACGGCCTTCGGCCCTTGGACGGCGATCAGGCCGCGGTCGTCGGCGCGGGTCAGGGTCGCGCGGCCGGCGACGGCCTGCTCGATGAGGGCGAAGTCGGCGTCCTTGGTCCCGGCGTTGACCACCAGGTAGAGCATGCCTTGACGGTCGTCCCAGACCGGCCGGCCGACCATCAGGTCGTCGATGATCCCGCCGTCCGGGTTCATCAGCAGGGTGTAGCGGAGCTGGCCGCGCTTAAGCCCCCGCATGTCGCCGCAGACTAGCGGCTCGATGAGGGCGGCGATGGCCCGGTGGTCGGCGTCGGGATCGCCGCTCTTCTCATTCAGGGTCAGAAAGGCCGGGCCCATGTGGGAGACGTCGAAGGCGCCGGCGTGCTCGCGCGTCCAAAGGTGCTCCTTCAGCACGCCCTCGGGGTACTGAACCGGCATGGAGTAGCCGCCGAACGGGACCATGCGCGCGCCACGGGCCAGGTGCGCCCCGGTCAATGGCGTGGTCTTGAGGCTGGCTTCGGTCACGACACGGACTCCGGCTGACGACTTCGCGCACGTCCGGAAGCGAGCCTCCGGCCTATCTGCGCCCCCGCTGTCCTTGGGCCTGAGAGATTTGGGGGTTTCCCCCTCTGCTCCTTCGGCGAGCCCACCCCGAAAGGAGCGGCTACTTTCCAGCGTTCATCAGCCCTTCGCGGTCCTTTTGCCTGAGCGTTTCCGGGGCGGTTGCGCCTTCGGCGCCGGGGCTGGCCCGGCCTCTCCCGCGAGAGTCGGGCGAACCTCTTCGATCGCGCTTTCGGAGTCAACGCGCATCGGCGCGGCCGGGGCCGGCGCCCGGGTCGCCGGCTGCGACAATCCGCCCCACCCCATGCTTAAGGCTCTGCTACCGGAGCGCGTGGGAGTCTGGCGGCCGAATGGAGAAGCCGTTTCGATGCCTCGCGTGACCCCCGCCGCCGCCCTCGCAGACCTGCGCCAGGACGCTCCGGCCGCGGAGGTCGCCGCGCGCGGGGCCATCGCCTTCGCGTTGGCCGTGTGCGGCCTGGCGGCGCTCGGTCTCCAGGCGCAGGCAGGCTCTGCGGAGGGCGCCATGCAGGCCCTGTTGGCCGTGGCCCTGATCGTCGGAACCGGCGGCGTGGCGGCCAACTTCGTGCGCCTGCCAGCGCCGCCGCAGGCCGAGAGGGCCTCACGCGAAGCCGCGCCCGCGCCACAGCCTTCGGGCGAGCTCGAACCAGCCGAAGACCGCGAGCCGATGGCCGGTCTGCGGATCCTGATGGCCGAGGACAATCCTCTCAACCAGCTGCTCGTCCACGCCCTGCTGAACGGCCTGGTGGATGCTCTGACCATCGTCAGCGACGGGGTGGAGGCGCTCGAGGCGCTCCGCCGCGAGGACTTCGACCTGGTGCTGATGGACGTGAACATGCCGCATCTGGGCGGCGTCGCCGCCGTCGCGGCCGTGCGCGCCGGCCAGGCCGGCCGCAGGGACACGCCCATCGTCGCATTGACCGCCGAGGCCCAGCCGGGCGACGCCGAGCGCCTGCGCGCCGCCGGCTTCGACGCCCACCTGGCCAAGCCCTTCCGGCCTGCCGAACTGCTGGCGATCGTCGCCGGCCGCGGAGGGCGGACGCCCGCCGCCCGCCGCGCCGCGGCCTAGCCGAGAACCAGCGCGCCCGGGCTCCAACCGGTGTAGCCGGCCAGCACGACCACGTGGCCGTCGGAGAGGGTGAGCACCGTGTCGCGCGCGCCATCGCCGGTGACGTCCGCTGTGCTGACCGCCGAGGCGAGGGTCAGCCCGTCATCGAGGCGGACCTTGTCGACCCCGGAGAAGTCGGTGACCACGTCGCGGTCCCCCGACTGTTCGGCGCCGAAGGCGAAGACGTCGTAGCCCGAGCCGCTGGTCAGAACGTCGTCGCCGGCGCCGCCGTCGATGGTGTCGTTGCCGCTGTCGCCCCAGAGGGTGTCGCGGCCGGAGCCGCCGTACATGCGGTCGTCTCCGGTGTCCCCGAGCAGGCGGTCATGGCCCGTCCCGCCGTCCACGATGTCGTTGCCCGAGCCGCCGTTCAGGCTGTCCGAGCCGCCGAGGCCGTAGATGGAGTCGTGGCCGGCGAGGCCGAAGATGGTGTCCTCGCCGTCCCCGCCCTGGTGGACCTGGGCGGCGGCCCCGCCGTTGACCTTCACGCCGTCTGCGACGCCGGTGATCGTCACCGTCACCGTGGCCGTGGAGGTGAGCCCGCCGCTGTCCATCATGGTGTAGGTGAAGGTGTCCGTCGCCGTGTTGGGATTGCCGAACACGCCGAGCAGGTCGAAGTCCTCGTGGTCGGCCGAATAGGTCAGGGTCTGGCTGCCCGCGTTGAACGCCACCGTGCCCTTGGTCGACCCGGTCCCCACGGCGGTGATGGTCTTGGTGTCGCTGGCGTCGGGGTCGGTGTCGTTGGCCAGCAACGTGGCGACGAGGTTTCCGCTCGTGGCGTCTTCGGCGACGGAAATCGCGTCGCCCGCCGCGGTCGGTGCGTCGTTCACCGGGGTGATTGTCAGGTCGAAGGTGTCGGTGGCGGAGAGCGCGCCATCGGTGGCGGTGACCTTCAAGGCCAGCACGCCGTTGAAGTTCACTGGCGGGGTTCCCGAGAAGGTGCGGGTCGCCGCGTCGAAGCTCAGCCAGCCGGGAAGAGCGGTCCCGTCGCCCAGGCTCGCCGAATAGGCGAGCGTATCGCCGTCCACATCGCTGAAGGCGGCGACCTGGACGTTCACCGGTGCGTCCTCGGCGGACGTCCGGTCGGCCAGCCCCGGCGCGGTCGGCGCGTCGTTCGCCGGGGTGATGGTCAGGTTGAAGACGTCCGAGGCGCTGAGCGTCCCGTCGCTGGCGGTGACCTTCAGGGCGATGACGCCGTTGAAGTTCGCCGGCGGCGTGCCGGTGAAGGCGCGCGTGGCGCCGTCGAAGCTCAGCCAGGCCGGCAGGGCGGCGCCGTTCTCCAGGGTGGCCGTGTAGGTCAGCGCATCGCCGTCAATGTCGCTGAAGGCGGCGACGGCGAAGCTCACCGGCGCATCCTCGGCGGACGTCTGGTCGACCAGCGCGGCGGCGACGGGGGCGTCGTTCACGGGCGCGATGGTCAGGTCGAAGGTGTCGAAAGCCCCGGCGATCCCGTCGGTGGCGGTCACCCTGATGGAAAGCAGGCCGTTGAAGTTCGCCGGCGGCGTGCCTGTGAAGGTCCGGGCGCCAGCGTCGAACAGCAGCCATCCTGGCAGGGCGTTTCCATCCGCCAGCGTGGCCGAGTAGGTCAGCGTGTCGCCGTCCGCATCCGTGAAGGCGGCGATCTGGAAACTCACCGCCCCATCTTCCGCGAAGGTCTTGTCCGTCAGCACGGGCGCCGCCGGCGCGTCGTTCATCGCGGCGATGGTCAGATCGAAGGTGTCGGACGCGCTTGCGAGGCCGTCGCTGGCGGTGACTTTCAGAGCCAGGACGCCGCTGTAGTTGGCCGGGGGCGTGCCCGAGAAGGTTCGGGTGGCCGCATCGAAGCTCAGCCAGGCCGGGAGCGGGGTCCCATCGCCGAGGGTGGCGGAATAGGTCAGTGTATCGCCGTCCACATCGACGAAGGCCGTCACCTGGAAGTTGACGGGCACGTCCTCGAAGGTGGTGCGATCTGACAGCGCAGGCGCGACAGGGCCATCGTTTGCTGGCGTGATGGTCAGGTCGAAGGTGTCGGAGGCGCCGGCAAGGGCGTCGGTGGCGGTGACCTTGAGGGCGATGACCCCGGTGAAGTTCGCCGGAGGCGTGCCGGAGAAGGTGCGTGTCGCCGCATCGAAGTTGAGCCAGCCGGGAAGCGGGTCGCCGTCGGCCAGGCTGGCGGAATAGGTCAGCGGACCGCCCTCGGCATCGGTGAAGGCGGTGACCTGGAAGCTCACCGGGGTGTCCTCGGCGGAACTGCGATCGGCCAGGACGGGCGCGACCGGCGCATCGTTCACCGGCGTGATGGTGAGGTTGAAGGTGTCGGAGGCGGTCAGCAGCCCATCAGTGGCCGTGACCTTCAAGGCCAGAACCCCGTTGTAGTTGGTGGGGGGCGTGCCGGAGAAGGTGCGGGTGGCCGCATCGAAACTCAGCCAGCCGGGAAGCTGGGCCCCATTCGCCATCGTGGCCGAGTAGCTGAGCGTGTCGCCGTTCGGGTCGGTGAACGCGGCGACCTGGAAATTGACCGCGACGTCCTCGAACGAAACCCGATCCGCGATGTCGGGAGCGACCGGCGCGCTGTTGGCGGCTCCGGCGAAGGTCAGCTTCATCGCGATGTCGACAGTGCCGGAGTTGAACTGGAGCGAGCTCAGATCCGCACCATTCGTGGCGCCCATGTCGCCGCCCGCGTAGGCCCCGCCGCTGTTGGCCTCGAACGTCAGTTGGCCATCCGACGAGTTCACCGGCATGTATTGCCAGACGATGCCGTAGCGCTGGTTGGCGACCACCGAGGTGTCGCCAAGGTCGACGGTGAAGCTGCGGAGCGCCGCGGCGCTGTAGGTCAGGCTCTCGCCCGCCAGGGGGGTCACTGTCAGCGTGGACGAGGTGAACAGGGTCTGATCCACCTTGTCGTTCGCCGACAGGCTGACGACGAGGACGCGCAAGGCCACAGGGCCAGCCTGTCCAGTCAGGTCCACGCGGAAGGTCAGGTCGCCGAGGATCGGATCGAGGGCGATGAACTCCTGCCCGAAGAACCGGCTCCCCTGGTCGCCGAAGCCGCCGACGTACGGCTGCGCGCCGCCCGCGGCGATGATCAGTTCACTCATGGCTACGCCCCCACTGGGCCGCCCACCCGGCGACCGCACCTGACCGCCCAGCCCGAGCGGCGAAGTTAATCTTCAGATAACCACGTGCGGTGCGGGTGCGGGGTTTGGCAACGCGTCTCGCCTGCCACGGGAGGAGGCCGTCACCCGTTTCGAGGGAGCGGGGCCGAGCCAGCCCCCGCCTCAGGCCAGCAGAACCTGCCCCGCGCTCCAGCCGGCCAGTACGATGACGTGGCCGTCCGAGAGCGTGAGCACGGTGTCGAGCTGCCCATCGCCAGTGGCGTCGGCCGTGCTGTCGGCCGAGGCGAGGGGCAAGCCGTCATCGAGCCGGATCCGGTCGTCGGCGTTGAAGTCGCCGGCGACGTCGCGGTCGCCGCTTTCGCCGGGGCCGAAGACCAGCACCTCGTAACCCGAGCCGCTCCACAGGACGTCGTCGCCAGCGCCGCCTTCGAGGGTGTCGCGCAACCTCAGATCGGCGACGCTTACATCTTCTCCGGCGCTTCGAAGCCCAGGAGG
>NZ_DATAGM010000065.1:0-2964 GCF_036263695.1 Phenylobacterium sp. | reverse complement strand
GTCTCGACCTTCTCGGCGATCAGCTCGACCCCGTAGCGGCGGGTGAGGCCGGCGAAGTCCTCGGCGGCGAGGTCCGGCATCGCCTGCAGCACCAGCCGCCCATCGCGCTCGGTCAGCTGCTCCAGCAGCACCTGGGCGGCGACCTTGACGAACTTCACGTCCGAGCGCGCCAGATCCTGGAAGTCGAGGTCCAGGTCGGTGACCTTGTCGAGGGAGAAGCGGAAGCCGAGGTCGGCCAGCTTGGCCATGTTGCGGGCTTCGACCGATCCCCGCCCGTCGAACGCGGCCTGGCCCATCTCGAAGATCAGCGCGCCGGCCAGGTCGCGGTTGGTGGAGAGCAGGTCCAGGAACTGCGGGAAGAAGCTCTCGTCGGCCAGGCTGGCCTGGCTGATGTTGCAGAAGATCGCGACCTTGCGGTCCTCTTTCGCCAGCCGCCGGACGATCTGCACGCAGCGGAACAGCAGCAGGTTGTCGATGGCGGTGATCAGCCCTTCGGGCTCGGCGACCTTGAGGTATTCGGCGGGCATCAGCACCCGGCCGGTCTCGTCGCGCAGGCGCGAATAGCTCTCGTAGTACATCCGCCGGCGCTGCGGCAGGCCGACGATCGGCTGCAGATAGAGGTCGACGCGGTTCTCGGTCAGGGCGGCGCGGACGGTCTCCAGCAGGGCCTTGGACTGGGCCTGCTGCTGGGGCGGCATACGCGCCTGGCTGGGCGGCAGGATGCCGTCGGAGATACGCACCGACAGCCGGTGGACCAGGTCCTCCAGCATGTGCACTTCGCCGGCCAGCTGCTCCGACTTGCGGGCGTCCTTGGCCAGGCCCTGGACCGCCTCGGCGACCCGCTCGTCCATCTTCTCGATCTGCTCGAGCAGGATGCGCTGGGCGGCGCGGATGGCTTCGATGTCCTCGGCGACCTCGGCCGAGGCCAGCGCCCGGGCGATCAGCCCGTGCACGGCCAGCGCCAAGGACAGGCCGCCGACGAAGGCCGCCACGCCCACGGTCCAGCCGCCGCCGCCTCGCCACAAGGTCAGGGCGAGCACAAGAGCGGAGATGAAATATGCCCCCAGGAGCAGGGGAAGCGTCAGCCGTCGCATGAACCCGCCCGTCCGAATCAATCAGGATTATCGGACGGTTGTGGGGCGTTCGTCGAATGTAATGGTGACGCGGGCTTTTGCTCGCTCTAGCTGAGCGCCAGCTGCACGCGCGAGGCCTGGGCGGACACCTGCTGCGGCGGCGTCGGCGTCTCCGGCGCGGCGGCGCCGGTCCACAGGGCCGCGAGCTTGTCGAGCTCGGCCTTGGCGGCCGTCAGCTTGGCGTTGTCGCCGGCCCGCGACGCCGCCGACTGCGCGGCCAGGATGGCGCCCAGCGAGTGCTGGTACTCGATGGGATCGACGACGCCGTCGACCACCACGCCGCGGTAGATGCCCTCGGCCACCGAAACCAGGCCCTTGACCACCTCGGCGGGATCACCGCCGGCCTTGGCGGCCGCCGCGTCCAGGTTGGCGACCGCGGCGTTGAGGTCCGCGGCCGAGCCCGACTGGACGGCCTTGCGCAGCACGGCTTCGTCGACCCCGGCGGTGCGGAAGGTGTCGGGATCCTTGTCGAACACTTCCAGCATCCCCTGGCCAGCCAGGGCGGCGGCGGCTTCCGCGCCGTCCTTCTGCTGCTGGGCGATCAGGAAGAAGCCCTTCAGGTGGGCGATCTGCAGGGCCGTCTTGGAGGCTGCGGGGACGGCGCCGTAGGCCTGGGCCGCGCCCTGCTCGGCCGCCTCACCGCCTTCACCCACCGCTTTGGCCGCGCCCTGCTCGGCGGCCTCACCGCCTTCCCCGACGGCGGCGGCCTTGCCGGCTTCCCCAGCTTCCCCGCCCGCTTCGCCGCCACAGGCGGCCACGCCCGCGCCGAGCAGCACGGCGGCCGAGAGGCTGGTCCAGAGTTTCGGGCGAAGAACGGTCATTGGAAGCTCCACAGGTGTGCCCGGACCTAATCACGCACCCCCTGCTCTTGCAAGTCATTCGCAAAGGTGGGACGAGGGCGCCATGCTGACGCTCGCCGGCGTGCTCGAATCCGAAGACCTGACCCGCATCCGCGAGGCGCTGGCGGAGGCGCCGTGGCTGGACGGGCGGCGTACCGCGGGGCCAGCGGCGCGCAAGGTCAAGGCCAACACCCAGGCCGACACGGACAATCCCAAGATCGCGGCCCTGGGGCGCTTCGTGCGCGAGGCGCTGGAGCGCAGCGAGGTGTTCGCCGCCTACGCCCGGCCGGCCCGCTGGTCGACGCTGATGTTCAACCGCTACGGCCCCGGCGAGACCTACGGCACGCACATGGACGATGCGCTGATGGGGCCGGACGGGGGCAAGCTGCGGACCGACCTGTCCTTCACCCTCTTCCTCTCCGAGCCCGAGGCCTACGAGGGCGGCGAGCTGGTGGTCGAGGGGCTCGAGGGCGAGCGGGCGGTCAAGCTGGCGGCGGGGAGCCTCGTGGTCTACTCGACCGGCGCCCTGCACCGGGTCGAGCCGGTGACGTCGGGCGAGCGGCTGGCCTGCGTGGGCTGGATCCAGAGCTTCATCCGCAGGGCCGACGAGCGGGAGGTGCTGTTCGACCTCGCCCGCGTCCGCGCGGCGCTGCCTGAAGGCGAGGCGCGCCTCTTGCTGGACAAGGCCAGCGGCAACCTGCTGCGGCTGTGGGGAGAGCCCTAGCGGGTCGGGACGGGCTGGTCGCCGCGGTAATCGTAGAAGCCGCGGCCGGTCTTGCGGCCCAGCCAGCCGGCTTCGACGTACTTCACCAGCAGCGGGCAGGGCCGGTACTTGGAGTCGGCCAGACCCTCGTAGAGCACGTTCATGATCGACAGCACGGTGTCGAGGCCGATGAAGTCGCCCAGCTCCAGCGGGCCCATCGGGTGGTTGGCCCCGAGCTTCATGGCCGTGTCGATGGCCTCCACGGTGCCGACGCCCTCGTAGAGGGTGT
>NZ_DATAGM010000064.1:0-3326 GCF_036263695.1 Phenylobacterium sp. | reverse complement strand
CTGCAGATGTTCAACCAGGGCGGCCAGCAGGTCTGCATCGGCACCGCCTCGCCCAGGGCCCGCGACGAGGCGTCCGAGGTGGCCAAGCGCCTGGCCGACCAGGCCGAGGCCGAGCCGGGGCGCTTGCGCATCTACGCCGACATCAAGCCGGGCGACGTGACCTCCGACATCCCGATGAAGGTCGCCCGCGAGAGCTATGAGGCCTCGCTTGGGCGGATCACCGAGCGGCTGCCGATCTACGACAAGGGCGTCCTCTCGCCGGCCCACGTGGTGCGGCTGGCCCACATGAGCCGCCCGTTCGTGCTGGCCAAGTCCAAGCAGCCCTACGTCGGCCTGTTCGGGGCGCTGGAGGTGCGGCAGCTGGCCGGACCGGTCTTCGCCGACCGCGATTACGTCGGGCGCACCACCATGCGCAAGCTGACCGAGAGCCCGAAGACCGAGAACGCCTGGTACGACGTCGACATCGCCGACGCCGCCACCGGCAAGGACGTGGCCAGCGTCACCTTCATGATCCGCGCCATGAAGCCGTCCTCGCCCCTCTGGAGCTGAGCGGCGGCGAAAACAAGAAACGACCGGGAGGAAGCCGAATGACCGATGCGGCCACGTTGGACCACACCGACCTGAAGGCGCAGGTCGACGCCGCCGTAGATTCGGGCATGTGCACCGCCGTCTGGGCCCAAGTCTGGCCGCAGAAGATGGTGGTGCTGGAGGCCGCCACCGGCCGCACCCGCACCTTCGGCGAGCTGAACGCCAACGCCAACCGGCTGGTCCGGCTGATGCGCGACCATGGCCTGAAGGCGGGCGATGCGGTGGCCATCGTCTGCTCCAACCGCGTCGAGTTCCCCGACGTGCTGTTCGCATCCCTGCGCGGCGGCTTCCGCATGACGCCGGTGAACTGGCACCTGAAGCCGGAGGAGATCGCCTACGTCGTCGACAACTGCGAGGCCCGGGCGGTGTTCGCCGACACCCGGGTGGAGGGCGTCGCCGAGGCGATGGACGCCTGTCCGCAGCTGGTGCTTAAGGTCTCGATCGGCGGCGATCTCCCCGGCTTCATCCCCTTCGAGACCATCGACGACTACCCGGCGAACGACATCGAAGACCCGGTTCGCGGCACGACGATGCTCTACAGCTCCGGCACCACCGGCCGGCCGAAGGGGGTCTACAAGCCCAACGCCCAGGCGGTCGGCGGCTTCGACCCGGTCTACGACCGCGCCGTCGACAAGCACATCTGCACCGGTCCCGCCTACCACGCCTCGCCGCTGGCCGGGGACATCCGGCGGGCGCTCAACAACGGCGTGCCGACCGTGCTGATGGACCGGTGGGACACCGAGTTCGTGCTCCAGACGATCCAGGACCAGAAGATCACCCGCGGCCACTTCGTGCCGATCATGTTCCAGCGCATGCTGGCCCTGCCGGAGGAGGTCCGGGCTAAGTACGACCTCAGCTCCCTGAAGCGCATCACCCACGGGGCGGCGCCCTGCCCGCCCGAGGTGAAGCAGGCGATGATCGAGTGGCTGGGCCCCATCCTCTACGAATACTACGCCGGGTCAGAGGGCGGCGTCGGCTTCACCGTCACCTCCGAGCAGTGGCTGGCCCGCCCCGGCACCGTCGGCCGCCGGCCGCACAAGGACGCGGCCAAGATCCTCGACGACGAGGGGAACGAATGCCCGCCGGGCGTTCCTGGCCACATCTACCTGAGCCTTAAGGACCAGGGCGGCTTCAGCTACTACAAGGACGACACCAAGACCTACGCCAACCGGCGAGGCGACTACTTCACCATGGGCGACATCGGCTACCTGGACGAGGAGGACTGGCTGTTCCTCACCGGCCGCAGCGCCGAGACCATCATCGCCGGCGGGGTGAACATCTATCCGCAGGAGATCGACAACGAGCTGATCAAGCACCCGGCCGTCGAGGACAGCTGCACCGTCGGCGTCCCCCACGACGAGTGGGGCGAGGAGGTGCGCGCCGTCATTCAGCTGCGCCCCGGCTACACGCCCTCTGAGGAGCTGAAGCGCGAGATCCTCGACTACGCCGCCAAGGTGGTCGCCAAGTACAAGATCCCGCGCGGGATCGACTTCGTGGACGCCCTGCCCCGCAGCGAAGCCGGCAAGATCCAGCGCAACAAGGTCCGCGCCCCCTACTGGGAAGGCCGCGCCCGGGCGATCTGAGGCCCTATGCCCGTCAGCGGCGGCGCGCCAGCCACACCACGTGCTTGGCGCCGCCTTTGCCCTTGCGGGCCGGCGTCCTCACCTCCTCGACCGCGAGGCCGCTCTGCCTCAGCGCCGCGGAGAACCTCGGATGAGGCGCGGAGGACCAGACGGCCAGGACGCCGCCGGGCGTCAGCGCCGCCTGGGCGCGGGCCAGTCCAACGGCGTCGTAAAGCGCATCGTTAGCCCGGCGGGTCAGCCCCTCAGGCCCGTTGTCCACGTCCAGCAGGATGGCGTCATAGCCGCTCCGGGCCCCGGCGATCAGCGCCGCGACGTCGCTCTCATGCACGGAGGTCCGCGGATCCTCCAGGCTGCCGGCGAACAGGCCGGCCAGCGGCCCCTTCGCCCAGGCCACGACGGCGGGGACCAGTTCGGCCACCTCGACCTGGGCCTGCGGCGGCAGCACGGCAAGCGCGGCGCGCAGGGTGAAGCCCATCCCGAGGCCGCCGATCAGCACCCGCGGGCTCGGTCGGCCTTCGATCCGCTCCCAGGCCAGCCTGGCCAGCGCCTCTTCCGAACCGGACAGGCGGCTGTTCATCAGCTCGATCCCGCCGTCGGCCATGATCGAATACTCGGCGCCGCGCTGCATCAGCCGCAGCTCGCCGCCGCCGTCGGGCACCTGCGCCCGATCGAGCTCGATCCATCGGATCATCCGCGGGTCCGCCCCGCGCGCCGCCTAGCGCCTGGGGCTGGAGAAGACCTTCACCACCTGGTCCTCGAAGGACTCCAGCGGATCGACGTCGAAGCCCGGATCGAAGGCGGGAGCATCCCACCGGTCCACCAGCTTCTCGGCGAAGGCGAACCAGCCCTCGCCCCGGAAGTTCTCCCGCAGGTTCCCCGGCTTGCCCATGAACTCGTAGTAGTAGGCGCCCTGGAAGTCCTGGTGCCAGTAGACCGCCTTGTAGATGTCTTCCGAGACGTAGGGCTTCAGCATCTCGGCGGCGATCGGCCCGTGGTTGGGGATCGACATCACCTTGCCGATGTCGTGGCACAGGGCCGCGACCACCTCTTCGTCGGTGGCGCCGTCGCGGCGGGCGAGCGTGCCGGCCATCAGGCTGTGGGTCAGCTGGTTGGCCGCAAACCCCAGCTGCATCGGCTCCAGGCGGCGCAGGGTGT
>NZ_DATAGM010000063.1:0-5969 GCF_036263695.1 Phenylobacterium sp. | reverse complement strand
GCCGCGCGGCTGCGCGACCGTATACGGGCGCTGTCGTCCATCGCCCAGGAGCAGCAGATCAACCCGGAGACCGTCGACGAGGCGGACGTCTTCGCCCTGCACGCCGAGGGCGGCCAGGCCTGCGTGCAGGTGTTCTTCTTCCGCGCCGGCCAGAACTGGGGCAACCGCGCCTACTTCCCCCGGGTGGACCGGCAGGACGAGGACGTGGACGTGATGAGCGCCTTCCTCGGCCAGTTCTACGACGACAAGCCCATACCCAAGCTGATCCTCCTGAACGTCGAGCCTTCAGACAAGGACCTGCTGTGCGAGGCCTTCGGCATCAAGGCCGGGCGGAAGGTGGAGATCCTCAGGCCCCAGCGCGGTGAGAAGCGCCAGCTGGTCGACCACGCCCTGACCAACGCCCGCGAGGCCCTGGGCCGGAAGATGGCCGAGAGCTCGGCCCAGTCGAAGCTGCTGGCCGGCGTCTGCGAGGCCTTCGGCCTGGAGGGCCAGCCGGAGCGGATCGAGGTCTACGACAACTCCCACATCATGGGGACCAATGCGGTCGGCGGGATGATCGTCGCGGGCCCCGAGGGCTTCCAGAAGAGCCAATACCGCAAGTTCAACATCAAGAGCACCGAGCTCACCCCGGGCGACGACTTTGGGATGATGCGCGAGGTGCTGCGCCGCCGCTTCTCGCGGCTGGTGAAGGAGGAGGAGGCGGGGGAAGCCGCCCCCCGGCCCGACCTGGTGCTGATCGACGGCGGCGCAGGCCAGCTCTCGGCGGCGCTGGAGATCATGGCCGACCTGGGCGTCGACGACATACCGGTGGTCGGCGTCGCCAAAGGGCCGGACCGGGACGCCGGGCTGGAGCGGTTCTTCATTCCCGGCAAGGACCCTTTCATGCTCGAGCCGAAGAGCCCGGTGCTCTACTACCTCCAGCGTCTGCGCGACGAGGCCCACCGGTTCGCCATCGGCAGCCACCGCACCCGCCGCTCCATGGACATGAAGAAGAACCCGCTCGACGAGATTGAGGGGGTGGGGCCGGGCCGCAAGCGCGCCCTGCTGCACGCCTTCGGCTCCGCCCGCGGCGTCTCCAGAGCCTCCGTCGAGGACCTCGCCAAGGTTGAGGGGGTCAGCCAGCAGCTCGCCCAGCGCATCTACGACTTCTTCCGCAAGGCGTAAGATCCTCCCCCTGTGGGCGAGCATCTTCCTGCGCTACACCTGAGCCTTCCCGCGACTCGGCGCGTTGAGGCCCACATGCAAGCGCTCCCGAACCTGCTGACCTCCATGCGCCTCGTGCTGGCGCTGTTCATGTTCCTGGCTTTGGCGGCGGCGGCGGGCGGCGTGCCCTGGCTGTCGGAACGGCTGGAGCCCGAGAGCCAGTTCGCCCTGCAGCGCTGGGCCTTCTGGGCGTTCGTGGTGGCGGCGGTGACCGACTTCTTCGACGGGTGGCTCGCCCGCAGGCTCAACGCCGAAAGCGTCTGGGGCGCAATCCTCGACCCGATCGGCGACAAGGTGCTGGTCTGCGGCGGCGTGCTCGGCCTGATGGCCCTGGGACCCCAGCCGATGGTGGTGATCCCCGCCGGCCTGATCCTGTTCCGCGAGTTCACCGTCAGCGCCTTGCGCGAGGTGGGCGCCGGCAAGGGCGTCAAGCTGCCGGTCACCCTGCTCGCCAAGTGGAAGACGACGCTTCAGCTGGTGGGCCTCGGCGCCGAGCTGCTGGTGGCCGCCTGGGGCGCCTTCCAGCTGCCGCCGGAGCCGGAGATCCGCGATACCGTCACCTTCGCCGCGCACGCCCTGTTCTGGTTCGCCGCGCTGATCACCGTCGTGACGGGCGCCCAGTACTGGGAGAAGACGCACAAGGCTCTGAAGGCCTAGGCGGGCGCACCACCGCCGGGTCCGTCGGCCCGTGCAGCAGCCACTCGGTGTCAACGGCCGGACCCCGCTCCAGCCGCATCAGCCGCAACAGCAGCTCGCCGCTCAACTGCACCACCATGCGAGTCTCTCCTCAGTTGCTAATGAGAATGACTCGCAGGTTTGTCGTTGGCAAGCGCAAGACCGCTCCGACGGCAGAGAGGCTTCTAGGACATCGGGTTCGCCGGCGGGGGCGGGTCCTGCGGCAGAGGGATGAACTCTGCGTCGTCGGCATCGGGCAGCTTCATGCGGCCGGCGCGCCAGTCGGCCTTCGCCTGTTCAAGCCGGTCCTTGGACGATGCGACGAAGTTCCACTCGATGTAGCGCTCGCCCACCGGCTCGCCGCCGAGCAGCATGACGATGGCTGGGCCGCCGAAGGCGGTGACCTTCACCGTCTCGCCCGGCGCGAACACCAGCATCTGGCCCTCATGGAAGGTCAGGCCGTCCACCTCCACATGGCCTTGGGCCACATAGGCCGCGCGCTCGGGGTAATCGGCGGGCAGGCCCGCGCTCACTCCGTCCTGCAGCACCCAGTGGACGTAGAACATCGGTGAGTGGACCTTCACCGCCGCCTTGGCGCCGAAGGCCGAACCGGCGATCAGCCGCGCGAAGAGGCCGTCGCCCTCGTAGCTCGGCAGGTCGTCTGGGCCGTCGAAGTGGGCGAAGCTGGGGTCGGTCTCCTCCGACTCCGCGGGCAGAGCGACCCAGGCCTGGATGCCGTTCATCCGCCCGCCGTTGGCGCGCAGGGTCTCGAACCGCTCGGAGTGGGTGATGCCGCGCCCTGCGGTCATCCAGTTCACCTCCCCCGGTCGGATGGCTTGCGTGACCCCGACGCTGTCGCGGTGGGTCATCTCGCCTTCGAACAGGTAGCTGATGGTCGACAGGCCGATGTGCGGGTGGGGCCGCACGTCCACCTCGCGGCCAAAGCCGGGGGCGAATTCGGCCGGACCCATGTGGTCGAAGAAGATGAACGGCCCGACCATCCGCCGCCGCGCATAGGGCAGCACGCGGCCCACCTCAAACCCTCCCAGGTCCTTGCGCCGCTGGTCGATGACGAGGTCGATCATGGGAGGCTCCTTGCTCTACGGGGAGCTTAGATAGGCGCCACGTGACAAATCCACCGCTCATCCCGGCGAAAGCGGGATTCATCGGGCGCGGCCCGCGGCGAGTCAGTCTGGTTCCCGGCTTTCGCCGGGACGAGCGGAGACTATGTGGTCTGGACCGAGATGTACGGGCTGACCAGCCCGAGGGGGGCGGCGGTGGTGTTCTTCACCGCGCGGATGACGATCCGGCTCTCGATGTTGGAGACCAGGCCCAGCGACAGGATCTTGTCTCGCAGGAAGTCGTCGAAGGTGTGCATGTCGCGGGTGACGATGCGCAGCTCGTAGTCGGCCGCGCCGGTGACGGTGGCGCACTGCACGACCTCGGGGAGACGGGTGATCGCCTGCTCGAAGAATTCCAGGTTGTCCTTGGTCGGCAGAGAGAGCTTGACGGTGCAGTAGACCTCGAAGCCGAGGCCGAGCCGCTCGCGGTCCAGGATGGTCACCCGGCGCTGGATCACGCCGGCGTCTTCGAGCCGCTTGATGCGGCGCCAGCAGGGGCTGGAGGACAATCCGACCCTTTCGGCGATCTCAGCGACCGACAATCCGGCGTCATGCTGGATGAGGTCGAGAATCTTGGCATCGACCGCGTCAAGCACCTCAGACAAGTTTTCCTCCCATACCCCGGCTCAGCCAGCGTGTTTCTTGCCCTGGAACCCATCCAAGGGGGCACGCCTTTGGTAAGCAATTGCCGCGCTCTTATATGATCTTCTAAAGCGGTTAGGGAGCCCCAAAAGGAAGGAATTTGCCATGCGGCACCTAGATGTGACGCTAGACGACAAATTTCTGCTCACCGAGGGTCGAGTCTTCATCACCGGGGTGCAGGCGCTGCTGCGCATCCTGATCGATCGCAAGCGGCTCGACCGCGCCGAGGGGCTGAACACTGCCGGCTTCGTCTCCGGCTACCGCGGATCGCCGCTCGGGGGCCTGGACCAGCAGGCCCACCGTGCCGACAAGCACCTCGCGGAGCACGACATCGTCTTCAAGGAGGGGCTGAACGAGGACCTGGCCGCGACCGCCGTCTGGGGCAGCCAGCAGACCAACCTCTTCCCGGGCGCCCGCTACGACGGGGTGTTCGGCATGTGGTACGGCAAGGCGCCGGGCGTCGACCGCACCGGCGACGCCTTCAAGCACGCCAACTTCGCCGGGACCTGGCCTCGGGGCGGAGTGCTGGCGGTGGCCGGCGACGACCACATGTGCAAGTCGTCGACCCTGCCCTCCCAGTCGGAGTTCGCCTTCCAGGACGCCGAGATTCCGGTGCTGTCGCCGGCCGACGTGCAGGAGGTGCTGGACTACGGCCTGCTGGGCTACGCCATGAGCCGGTTCTCGGGGCTTTGGGTCGGGCTGATCGCCCTGGCCGACACCATGGACTCCGGCGCGACCATCGACGTCAGCCTGTCGCGTCACCGCATCGTCACCCCGGCCAACTTCCCGGTCCCGCCAGGCGGGCTCGGCATCCGCACCAAGGACCAGCCGCTGGACAAGGAGCGGCGCCTGAGGCTGCACAAGATGCCGGCGGCCATGGCCTTCGCCCGGGCCAACCGCATCGACCGGGTGGCGCTGGCCTCGTCCCGGCCCCGGCTCGGCATCGTTTGCCAGGGCCAGGCCTACAAGGACGTGATCGAGGCGCTGTCGGCCATTGGCCTGTCGCTGCCCCAGGCGGCGGCGCTCGGCGTCTCGATCTACAAGGTCGGCATGCCCTGGCCGCTGGAGCCGACCGGCGTGCGCGCCTTCGCCGCCGGCCTCGAGACCCTGATGGTCATAGAGCACAAGCGCCCGCTGGTGGAGCAGCAGGTCCGCGCCGCCCTCTATGACCTGCCCGACCACGCCAAGCCGAAGATCGTCGGCAAGGTGGACGAGCGAGGCCACCCGCTGCTGGCCCAGATCGGCTCGCTCTCCGTGGCTGAGATCGCGCTGGCGATCTCCGACCGGCTGCCGCCGGGCCGGCACATGGACGAGGTCAACGACTACCTCAGCCGGGTGAGCGCCGCGGGCGTGGCGGCCGTCACCCTGGCCTCCGAGCAGCAGCGGAAGCCGTTCTTCTGCTCGGGCTGTCCGCATAACACCTCGACCCGGCTTCCGGAGGGCAGCCGGGCGCTGGCAGGCATCGGCTGCCACTACATGGCCAGCTTCGCCGACCCGAACACCGACCTGACCAGCCACATGGGCGGGGAGGGGCTCTCCTGGGTCGGCGCGGCGCCCTTCACCGACGAGAAGCACGTCTTCGTCAACCTGGGCGACGGCACCTACAACCACTCCGGCTCGCTCGCCATCCGCGCCTCAGTCGCGGCGAAGAGCAACATCACCTACAAGCTGCTGTTCAACGACGCGGTCGCCATGACCGGCGGCCAGCAGGCCGAGAGCGGCTTCACCCCGGCCCAGATCACCCGCCAGCTCGCCGCCGAGGGCGTCACCAAGACGGTGATCGTCGCCGACGATCCCTCCCGCTACGACGAGGTGAAGGATCTCGCGCCCGGCGTGACGGTGCACCCGCGCTCGGAGCTGATGAGCATCCAGCGGGAGCTGCGCAAGACGCCGGGCGTCAGCGTGCTGCTCTACGACCAGGTTTGCGCCACCGAGAAGCGCCGCCGCCGCAAGCGCGGCAAGATGCCCAAGGCCGAGCAGCGGGTGATCATCAATCCGCTGGTCTGCGAGGGCTGCGGCGATTGCTCGAAGACCTCGCACTGCGTGTCGGTCGAGCCGCTGAACACCCCTTTCGGGCGCAAGCGCAAGATCAACCAGTCCACCTGCAACCAGGACTACAGCTGCCTGGACGGCTTCTGCCCGTCGTTCGTGACGGTGGAGGGGGCCGAGAACCCGCATGCGCACGAATTGCCGGCGCTGACGGCGGACTCGACGCCGTTGCCGCAGTTCGAGGCGCTGCAGGGCGTGCGCAACATCCTCTTCACCGGGGTCGGCGGCACGGGCGTGACGACCGTCGCCTCCATCCTGGCCATGGCCGCCCACGTGGAC
>NZ_DATAGM010000062.1:0-7430 GCF_036263695.1 Phenylobacterium sp. | reverse complement strand
TGCTGCGACAGGTGCACGCCCACGTCGTCCATCTTCACGATAAGCGCCACCACGCCATAGACCCCGACGGTGATGACCAGCCCGACCAGCGCCAGCGCCGCCGCCTGGATCCCCAGCGAGCGGTCGGAGACGTCGGCCAGGGCGATGGCCATGATCTCGGCCGAAAGGATCAGGTCGGTGCGGATGGCGCCGCCGACCTTCTGCTTCTCCAGCTCCTCGGAGCTGAGGGCCAGTTCGGTCAGGTCGTCTCCGGGATGGTGGCCGCCGACGGCCTCCATCACCTTCTCGGTGGCCTCAAAGCAAAGATAGGCGCCGCCCAGCATCAGCAAGGGCGTGACCGCCCATGGCGCGAACGCGCTGAGCAGCATCGCCCCCGGCAGCAGGAACAGGAACTTGTTCTTCAGCGAGCCGAGCGCGATTTTCCAGATGATCGGCAGTTCGCGGTCCGGCGTGAAGCCCATCGCGTAGCCGGGCGTCACCGCCGCATCGTCGACCACCACGCCCACGGCCTTCGAGCCCGCCCGTCCGGCCGCGCCCGCCACGTCGTCCACAGAGGCGGCGGCGATCTTGGCGATGCCCGCGACGTCGTCGAGCAGTGCGGCGAGCCCAGAGGCCATGCGGAAATCCCCCTGATGAGCCCGCCTTGCGGGCCGGCAAGCTCGCTAGGGGCTCGCGAGCCCGCCGTAAAGGCGATTGTGCCGGCGCTCCGCGGAAATGAGGGTCAATCGGCCGGGCATTCCCCGGCCGAAAGCACGCTCGTTCCGGCCGACTGCGCCTCGCAGGCGTTGCCGTAGGTCTTGCCGTCGCAGCCGCACACCGGCTGATAGATGCGGGTGCAGGCCTGCGGCCTCGGCCGGCAGACGCCGGCGGCGTCCGGCATACGGCATTGGCCCGGCTCCATGACGCAGCTCTCGCCGCTGGCGCACGAGAAGCCGGCGATGCCCCCGCACATTCCGCCTGGCCCCGGCCGCCCGCCCGCCGCCGGCGGCCCCTCTCCCGCCGCCGCCTGGCACCCCGCCAGCAGTGCAGCGGCCGCGAGGCCGATGAGGGATCGTGGGATGCGCATAGGCGGGTTCTCCCGGTTCAGGGTCGTCTCAGCGCGAGGCCAGCACCACGCCGAGCAGCACAGCGGCCCAGTGCGCGGAGGCGGCGGCGACGACGTGGCCGTGCCAGATCGCGCGGGCGAACTTCAGGCGCTTGTTCACGTAGAAGGCCACCCCGGTGGAGTAGAGCACGCCGCCCACCGCCAGCAGTACGAGCGCACCCCAGGTGATGCTGGAGGCGAGCGGGCGCAGGGCGATGACCACCAGCCAGCCGAGCGCCAGGTAAAGGACGACCCAGACCTTGCGGTCGATGTCCCTCAGCACCAGCTTGCCGACCGCTCCGAGGCCGGCGATCGACCACACGGCGGCGGTCATGCCGATGGCCCACGGTCCCTCGAGGATCTGGGTCGTGAACGGGGTGTAGGAGCCGGCGATCATCAGGAAGATGCCCGCATGGTCGAGCGGCCTCAGCCTTGGACGCCAGGACGCCTTGGCGAAGTTGTAGGCCGTGGAGAAGGCCAGCATGCACAGCAGGCCGGCGGCGTAGATCGACACCCCGACCAGCAGGCTGATCGAACGGTCCTGGGCGGCGAGCGCCAGCAGCACGCCTCCGCCGATCAGCGCCAGGGTCAGGCCGACGATGTGCACCACCAGGTCCGCGCACTTGGCGGCCGGGGTCGGATAGTGGCGCGGCGGACGCGCCGGAGCGGCGGCGGTCTGGGAACTCATGAGCGGGCTCTGGAGGATGCGTGTCGCTGCAGGAAGTTGAAGCCTCGAAGCACCTTCTCCGCAAGGGCCCGCGCGGCGGCCGGGTCAGTTTCCCCGCTGGCGAGGATGGTGGCGGCGATTCCGCGCCCGAGCGCCCAGCAGGTGAGCGCGATGTCGTCGAGACGCTCGGCCGGGACCCTCGCGTCGCCCTCAAGAGAGCGCCGGAAGGAGGCGAAGGCGCCCTGCTCGGCCGCCCGCACCGCCTCGCTCCCCTGCAGCGTCCGTTCGGAGTGCATCAGGGCGTAGAGCGGAAGATTGGCGTGCATGAACCGAAGATAGGCTGCGGAGGCGGCGTCAATGCGGCGCGGGTAGCGGCCGCTCTCCATCGCCTTCTCCATCCGGACCTGCAGTTCGCGGAAGCCTTCGATCGCCAGGGCCGCCAGCAGGGCGTCTTTGTGGGCGAAATGGTAGTAGAGGCTGGCGACGCCGCAGCCGATCTCCCCGGCGATGGCCCGCAGGTGCAGGGCCTCCGGCCCGCCCTCCTCCAGCAGCTTGCGGGCGGCGTCCAGGCCGCGGCTGCGCAGCGAGGCCACCCGGGGCGGCGACCTGTTCGGCCGCACTCTTCCAGTCATCCCGTCATGATCCAGCGCAAGGTGCTGTTTTTATCCACTTTTCGAACAGTGTTCAGGTCGCTGTATTCGCTCCCGACGCCATCAAGAACAACGTCGAGGGGAGAGAACCATGCCCAAGATCACCTACAAAACCTACAGCGGCGAGGCGCGGACGCTGGAGCTGCCGACCGGACTGTCGGTCATGGAAGGGGCGGTGAAGAACGCCATCGGGGGCATCGACGCCGACTGCGGCGGCGCCTGCGCCTGCGCCACCTGCCACGTCTACGTGGACGAGGCCTGGCTGGACCGGCTGGAGCCGGCCTCGGACATGGAGCGGAGCATGCTCGACTTCGCCGAGAACACCCAAGGCAACTCCCGCCTCGCCTGCCAAATCCGGGTCAAGCCCGAGCTCGACGGCCTGCTGGTCCAGACGCCCGAAAGCCAGCACTAGCGCGAAATCAGGGCCTGGCGAGCGCTCGCCAGGCCCTGGAAGTTTGGGTCTGCGGAAACGCCGCAGCTCTCGGCTCTAGAGCCGGGAGGGGATCACGACCTTCATCTCCTCGTAGCCTTTGACGAAGATCGAATAGGTGCGCTTGGGCTCCTCGAGCACCCGGACTTCCGGGAAGCGCTTGAGGATCTCCTCCCAGATGATGGTCAGTTGCAGCTCGGCCAGCCGGTTGCCGACGCAGCGGTGGATGCCGAAGCCGAACGACAGGTGCTGGCGCGGGCGCGGCCGGTCGATGATGTAGGCGTACGGGTTCTCGATGACCTCGTCGTCCCGGTTCCCCGAGACGTACCACATGACCACCTTGTCGCCCTCGCGGATGGTCTTGCCCTGGAACTCGAAGTCCTGGTTGGCCGTGCGCGACATGTGGGCCAGCGGCGTCTGCCACCGGATGGTCTCGGACACCATCGAGGGGATCAGCGACGGATCCGCCCGCAACTTGTCGTACTGGTCGGGATTGCGGTTCAACGCGAACACCGAGCCGGAAATGGTGTTCCGGGTAGTGTCGTTGCCGCCGATGATCAGCAGCGTCACGTTGGAGAAGAACTCGTCCATCGTGCAGTTGCGGGTCTCGGGCCCGTGCGCGAGCATCGAGATCAGGTCGCCGGCCGGCGGGGCGTCCACCCGCTGGTTCCACAGGTCGATGAAGTAGTTCCGGCAGTCGTTCAGCGCCTCGCGCATCTCCTGGTAGGTAGCGACGGGTCCGTGGCCGGGCGCCGTGGTCATGGTGTCGGACCAGAAGGTGAGTTTGCGGCGCTCCTCGAACGGGAAGTCGAACAGCGTCGCCAGCGTCATGGTGGTGAGCTCCTTCGAGACCAGGTCCACCCAGTCGAACGGCTCGCCGATCGGCAGAGAGTCGAGGATCAGGCCCGCCCGCTCGCGGATCTGCGATGACATCTCGTGCAGCCGCGCCGGCGCGACGGCCGGGCTGACGGTCTTGCGCTGCACGTCGTGGCCGGGGGGATCCATGCCGATGAAGCTGGGCGCCCCGGCCCGGTCGCGGGCCAGCTGCGCCTCGGGCGGCAGCACGCTCGACTTGGGCGACAGGGCGATGCCCTTTGCCGACGAGAACACCTGGTGGTTCGTGTCGATCGCCATGATGTCGTTGTACTTGGTGATCGACCAGAAGGCCCCGTAGTTGCTGTCGGGGGTGTAGTGGACCGGGTCCTCCTTGCGCAGGCGGTCGAAGTAGACCCAGTGCGAATCGTCTCGAAAGGCGGAAGCCCAGGCCGGGTTCAACGACTCCAGCGGGGTCTCGTAGGCGCGCTTGCGCGCCAGTTCGCGGGCGTCCGCCAGCACGTCGATCGCGCCATCGGCCATGGTCTTGGTCTCCCCAACAACTCTTGTCGCTCAAGAGGGGCCTTTCGAACATTGTTCCGCAAGGCTTATCCGTTCGGCGGCCTGCCGCGTTCCCTCCGCGATGCGCGCCTTCGTGGACTTCGAAGCCTCTTCCCTGGCCGACGACAGCTATCCAATCGAGGTCGCCTGGGTGTTCGAGGACGGCCGGAGCGAATCTCATCTGATCCGACCGGCGCCGCCCTGGACCGACTGGGACCCTGAGGCCGCGGCGATGCACGGCCTTACCCGCGAACGGCTCGGGGCCGAGGGCGAGCCCCACGACCTGGTCGCCCGCCGGGTGCTGGAGACCCTCGGTCCCCATGAGGCCTTCGTCAGCGCCCCTTCCTGGGACGGCAAGTGGCTAAGCGTCCTGCTGCGGGCTGCGGGCCTGCCCCGCCACGCCATGCGCTTCAAGCCGACGGCCGAAGCGCATGCGGCGGCGGTCGCCGAGGCTTGGGGGCGCGAGCCTACGCCGGATGAACTCGAAGACGTGGTGACGCTCGCCAGGATCTCCGTGGCCACCGAGCCGGTCCGCCACCGGGCGTTGGCCGACGCCGATCAGGAGCTGCGGCTGTGGCGGGAAGTGGGGCGGCTGGCGGCTTCCAACATCCCCGCTCATCCCGGCGGACGCCGGGATCGAGACTGAGGTGGGGTTCAGGCGGAGAGGCTGTCTGGGTCCCGGCTTTCGCCGGGATGGGGGGCGGTGGTGTTGGTGGTGGGGAGCCGCGCGGAGGCGTAGTCCGGCTCGCCGGCGGCGTCAGCCTGCAGCCAGGCCTCGCCCGCCGGCACCTTGCCATGGCCGCCGGGCAGGTCGACGACGTAGGTCGGCTGGGCTAGGCCCGAGACCGCGCCGCGCAGGGCGGAGACCACCGCCCTTCCCTCTTCCAGGGTCGGCCGCAGGTGGCTGGTGCCGGGAGCGAGGTCCGGGTGGTGCAGGTAGTAGGGCCGGATGCGGGTCTCGACGAAGGCGCGCATCAGGTCGGCGAGGGCCTGCGGCGTGTCGTTGACGCCCTTCAGCAGCACCGTCTGGGAGACCATCGGCAGTCCGGCGTCGATCAGCCGGGCGCAGGCGGCGCGGGCCGCGGGCGTCAGCTCGTCGGCGTGGTTGGCGTGCAGGGCGACCCAGACGGCTTTGCCCGGCGGGGGCTGCAGGGCAGCCACGAGCTCCGGCGTCACCGCATGGGGATCGACGGCCGGTACGCGGGTGTGGATCCGAACGACCTTCACGTGATCAATCCCGCCCAGCCCGGCCATCAGTTCGGCGATCCGGCGCGGCGACAGCACCAGCGGGTCGCCGCCGGTGAGGATGACCTCCCAGATCTCCGGGCGCGCGGCGATGTAGCCCAGCGCCGCCTCCAGCGCCTCACCAGTCAGCGCCCCATGCCCGTCCGGTCCTACCATCTCGCGCCGGAAGCAGAACCGGCAGTAGACCGCGCAGGTGTGGGTGACCTTCAGCAGCACGCGGTCGAGGTAGCGATGGACGATCCCCTCCACCGGCGCATGGGCGAAGTCGCCGATCGGGTCGGCGCTCTCGGCCGGCCGCGTGTCCAGCTCGGCGGGATCGGGCAGGAATTGGCGGGCGATCGGCCCCTGCCGGCCTTCCGCGTCGATCAGCTCGGCCATCGCCGGCGTCACCGCGACGGCATAGCGGGCGGCCACCGCGTGCAGCTCGGGCACCCGCGCAGGATCCACCAGCCCGGCCTCGGCAAGGGCGTCGGCGGTGCGCAGGGTCTTGTGGAAGGTCATCTTAGGGCGTCGAACTCGGGCACGGGCGTCCATAGCACCTGCTCGATCCGCTGGGCGCCCGTTACCAGCATAACCAGCCGGTCGAAGCCAAGCGCCGAGCCGCTGGCCGGCGGCATCTGGGCCAGCGCGGCCAGGAGATCCTCGTCGATGGGGTAGCGCTCCCCGTAGACGCTGGCCTTCTCGGCCATCTCCGCCTCGAAGCGGCGGCGCTGTTCGGCCGGGTCGGTCAGCTCCCCGAAGGCGTTGGCCAGCTCCACCCCGCAGGCGTAGAGCTCGAACCGCTCGGCGACCCGCGGGTCCGACGGCTTGGGCCGGGCGAGCGCGGCCTCGTGGGTGGGGTACTCGCACAGGATGGTCGGCCGCCCGCCCCCGAGGTTCGGCTCGACCTTCTCCACCAGCACCTTGGAGAAGATGTCCGACCAGCCGTCGTCGGGCGCCACACGAACGCCTGCCGCGCCGGCCGCCGTGGCCAGACCCTCGCGGTCCACGCCGCCAGCCTCGACAGTGGCCAGGAGGTCGATCCCGGCGAACCGGTCGAAGGCGTCGGCCAGCGTGATCCGTTCCGGCTCCTCGAATGGATCAGTGGTCCGGCCCCGGAACGTCAGCGCCCTGGCGCCGGCGGTCTCCGCCGCCAGGGCCAGGATCGACGCGCAGTCGGCCATCAGCAACTCGTAGGGCGCGCCGGCCCGGTACCACTCCAGCATGGTGAACTCGGGATGGTGCAGCGGCCCGCGCTCGCGGTTCCGGAACACCCGGGCGAAGTCGAATATCGCCCCCTCCCCCGCCGCCAGCAGCTTCTTGGCCGCGAACTCCGGCGAGGTGTGGAGGTAGAGCGCCCGCCGTTCGCCCGCCGGCCCCAGCGCCTCGGTCGCGAAGGCGTGCAGGTGGGCCTCGTTGCCGGGCGAGACCTGCAGGATCCCGGCCTCCACCTCGGTGAAGCCCCGGCCCTCGAACCAGCCGCGCAGGGCCGCTTTGATCCGCCCGCGCGCCTGAAGGAACGGCCGGCGGTCGGCGTGGCGCTCGGGGCTCCACCAGGGGGATGGGGGCGTCTGGGGCAAGCAGGACCTGGGCGAAGGCCGCGACGCGGCGACGGCTGGCGATTTTCCGCCAATCGCTATAGGTGCACGCCCACGCCGCTGTTTAGCGAAAAATAGGCCGGGCGCAGTGGAAGCGCGCGCGGACGAGAACGAAGGATACGAAATACGTGAAGGTCGCCGCCAGCTCGCTCAGGAAAGGCTCCGTCGTCGACATCGACGGCAAGCTCTACGTGGTCCTGAACGCCGAGAACATCCACCCCGGCAAGGGCACCCCGGTGACCCAGCTGAACATGCGCCGCATCTCCGACGGGGTGAAGATCTCCGAGCGCTACCGCACGACGGAGCAGGTCGAGCGCGCGTTCGTGGACGAGCGAGACCACACCTTCCTCTACCAGGACGGCGAGGGCTTCCACTTCATGAACCCGGAAAACTACGACCAGCT
>NZ_DATAGM010000061.1:0-8907 GCF_036263695.1 Phenylobacterium sp. | reverse complement strand
GGAGCAGCGGCCGACGGTGACTGGTCGGGCGCAGCCCTACCTGTCACCTCGCTGGGCGACGTGATCTGTGTCGGTTGGGAAGGCGCTTCTCCAGGGTGACAGGTAGCGGCGCCATGTGCGGGACGCCGCTACCGGTGACCGTCAACGGCAGGAGCCTAGGGCGCGGTGGCGCCCGGGGCGGGGCCGACGTTTTCCGGGGCCTGCTGTCCGGCGCTCTTCGTCCCCGGCGGGGTCTGGATGGCCTGCGGCTCGGGCGCGTTGAACACCGGCGCTTCGGCGGCAGGACCGTTGTTGGCGTTGCTTTCCGCCAAATCGTCGGATTTCCAGGCCCAGCTGCCGAACAGCGCCACGGCGGCCAGCGCCGTCCCGATCACCAGCACCAGCAGGACGTGGAAGCCCCATCGGCCCTGGCGGGCGCGGGTGGCGCCGACCTTGGCCGGGTCAGGGGAGCGATCGGTGGACGACATGAAGGGGGAACTCCGAACCTAAAGGGGAAGGTAACTGATCGGGCTTCTCAGCAGCCCCGCCTGCGCGGCGGGATCGTCCGCGCCGCGCGAGATGAAGGCGCCGATCAGCGCGCTGGCGGCAGCCACGGCCGCGATGGTGGCGATCACCGCCGAGCGGCGGCGCGCCAGGCGATGGCGCCGGCTGGGCGCCTGAAAGAGGATGAAACTCCCGTGGGATTCCGCACGACTGCCTCTGAGCATTGGCTTCGCCTCCCGACCGCGGGCTTGCGGCCCGCCACTCAATAAACGCCGCCGTAGCCGCTGGCGTTCCCCCTGGCGGTCATTGAACCTTCACCGTTGCGCCAAGTTCGGTCGCAGCAGCCGGCGCGCACGGGCTTGTGAAGAGCGACCGGAGAAGCCGCAGAAAAAAGTTCGAAAGGGCGGGAACGCACCTTAGGGCGGTGTGTTTATTCCCGTGCGGAGGCGGCGACGCCCCCCCCGACTTGAGACTGGTGATCATGCCAGTCTGCCGTCTCCGCACCCCTTTTCTCGATGATGCACCACTTCGGCGGGCCCCTTGAGGCCCGCCTTTCTTATTTGCGATCGAGACGTGGTGGTCAGGGGGCGGGGCGCATCTGCAGGATCACGTCGACGCGCCGGCGCAGGGGCTCGGTGCCCGCCGCCGTCACCGCGCCTGCCTCGCCGGCCGCCGCCAGCCGGAACTCCGCCGCCGGCAGCTTCACCGCCGCCAGCGCGGCGGTGACCGCCTGGGCCCGGCGCTTGGAGAGTTCGAGATTGGCGTTCGGCCCGCCCTCGGCGTCGGCCAGTCCCATCACCACGACCCGGTCCACCGCGCAGCCGGCGGTCTCGCTGGCCGCCTGGGCCAGCATGGTGCGGCTCTCGTCGGTGAGCTCGTGTGAGCCGGCGTCGAAGTAGACTTGCACCGCGGTCTCTTCGCAGCGCGGGGGCGCCTTCACGAGCCGGTCGCGGCCGCCGAAGCCTGCACAGCCGGCCATCGCGATCGACGCCAACGCCGACGCGGCGACGAGTTGGTATGCCTTCACGCCATTCTCCCTCTCACATGCCAAAGGGGCGGCCGACTGGAGTCGACCGCCCCTCCTGATGGGATAGCGGGGCGCCGACTAGTAGCGGGGAGCGCCGTTTTCCCAATAGTAGCGGCCGCTCGCCGGATCGTAATAGTAATAACGACCCGCGGCCTCGTCATAGTACTGGCGACGGTTCGGAACGGCCGCGCCGCAGCCGCCGTCTTCGCGGCAGCCCTTGATGGCGCCCGCCGCGCCGCCGACTACCGCGCCGATGGCTGCGCCGGTTCCGGCGTCGCCCGCGCCGACGTTGTTGCCGATCACTGCGCCGGCCAGAGCGCCCAGGGCGGCCCCGCCCGCCGCGTTGCCTTCAACACGGCCGGTCGTGGTGCAGGCGCTGGCCAGCAGGCCGGCCCCCGCGAGGGCGATCAATGGTCTGAGCATATGGCTCTCCTTGAGCTTGTCCCCGGCGCACCCAACGCAGCCCGCGTCCGGGGGGTTCCGGAACCGGCGCACGGCCACGCCGTTCAGCCAGCAACCGTATCCTCGGAGCGACACCTATGTTCGACCGCCGTCACAGACCGCATCCGGCCGACGCGCAAGCGGCGCCGGCCCCGGGGCTGGACACCTCCGACCTGAAGGAAGCCTACCGCCTGGGCCGCAAGGACGAGCGTGCGCGCCGCAAGCGCCACCCGGTTCTGATGACCGTCCTCTTCGTGCTTGCGCTGGCGGGCGCCGCCTTCCTGGCGCTGGCGGTGGTCAACGGATCGTTCGGCGGCGCGGGCCAAGTGGCCGACCATAACCTCTCGGTCGCCGCCGAGCGGGCCGAACCGGCCGTCCGCGGCGCGGCGGGCGAGGCCGCCGAGACCCTGCGGGGCGTCGGGGACGCCGACCAGGCGCCGGCTCCGGCGCCGGCGCAACCGGCCACACAGCCCACCAGCTAGTCCCGTCACAGCCCTGGGGGAGGGGCATTGCCAACCATCCGGCTCGCCCACCTGTCGGACATCCACTTCGGCTACGAGAACGAGCCGGCGGTCGCGGCCGCCAAGGCTTGGCTCTGCGAGCGGAAGGTGGACCTGACGATCGTCAGCGGCGACATCACCCGCTGGGGCGAGACCTCGGAGTTCGCCGCCGCCGCCGCCTGGCTGGAGACGCTCCCCGGCGCGAAGCTGGTGACTCCTGGCAACCACGACGCGCCCTATCTCGCCTTCGCCGAGCGGCTGTTCACGCCCTTCGCCCGCTTCGAGCAGATGATCGGCCCGTCGCGTGGCCAGACCTTCCTCAGCGACGGTCTGGCGGTGCGCGGCGTCAACACCGCCCGCGGGGTGCAGCCGCGGATGAACTGGTCGAAGGGCCAGATCTCCGGCCGCCAGGTGACCGAGACCACCACCTGGCTCGGCCAGTTGCCGGACGCGCCGCTGCGCATCGTCGTGCTCCACCATCCACTGGTGGAGATGCTCGGCGGGCCGATGACCGGCAAGGTCTGGGGCGGGGCGCAGGCGGCCGAGGCCTTCGCCCGGGCCGGCGCGGACCTCGTGCTATCGGGGCACATCCATGCGCCCTTCGCGCTGCCCTACGGCTACGGCGACGGGCGGACCTATGCGGTGGGGGCGGGAACGCTGTCGGTGCGCGAACGCGGCGTGGCGGCCGGCTTCAACAGCATCGAGGTGGATGAAGGGGAGGTCCGGGTGACGGCGCTGGCCTGGACGGGCTCAGGCTTCGAGCCCTCCCGCACCTGGGCGCTGGACCGGCGTCGGCGCGGTTCGGGGGAGAGCGGCGCCCATTCGGCGCAGGCGGCGCAGCCGCACGCCGCCCCGGCCTGAAGGCCGAGGCGGCTGCACGCGGTCGCTAAACCGATCGGCCTCTCATGAAGTGCATGACCAAGGAGGCCAGGAACAGCACCAGGAAGACAAAGAACAGAATCTGGGCGATCGCCATCGAAGCGCCGGCGATGGAAGTGAAGCCGAGAAGGCCGGCGATCAGGGCGACCACCAGGAAGGTCAGGGCCCAACCAAGCATTGGAGCTCTCCTTTCAGGCGTGTCTGGCGGGGAAGATCCCGCGCCTAAAGCAACGCTCGGGGGAGGCGCCTGTTCCGAATCAGGACTTGCCGGTGGTCTTGCCGGCGACGAAGGCGCTGACCAGCGCCGCCACGATCTTCGGGTTGCGCAGGGCGACGACGCCGGCCGCCACCGCGGCGGCCGCGGCGAGGATCGGCTTCTCGCGGGCCAGCGAGAGGATGCGGTCCGCCGGCCCCTGCTCGGCCGGCGGCGGCGGCTCTGCCTTGCGCAGGGACACGAGGGCGGTGACGGCCGCCGTCAACGCCGCCAGCGCCGCGATAACGGCCGCGGCGCCCGGACGGCCGAGCGGGCCTTCCAGGAGGGCGTAGAGGGCGAAGGCGGCGGCGACCACCGCCGTCATCACCGCCGCGGCGGTAAGCGCGACAGCGACGGCCGCCGAAATGATGCGTCGGATCAACGGCGGCGGCCGCCCGCCAGGAGCAGACCGAGGATGAGGCCGACGCCGACCGCAACGCTGGTCGAGGCCAGCGGCCGCTCCTTCACGCGCTCCACGACGTAGCGCTGGGCTTCGTCCAGCTGCTGCCCGGCGGTGTCGGCGTAGGCGCGGCTCTGGGCGCGCAGGGTCTCGAGGCTGTCCTGGACCGTCTTCTCGAACTTGCGGGCCGCCTCGTTGAACGAGCGCTCGACCGTGGCCAGCCCGTTGGCGGCCGATCCGGTGGACCCGGAGGTCGCGGTGGTGTCGGTGTCTTCGGCGGCTTCGACGTTCGCGGCCATTCTGCTTCTCCAGATTAGGGGGCTCCTCGCGCGGGCGTGAGGCGCTCCTGCAACGCTGGACAAGCTAAACCGGTTCCGCGCAGGCGCAACCCGGCGGAGCACTCCGGCTTCAAACGCCGTCCGGCGCGCATCGTTCCTGTCGCATCGGCAGCGGCGTTTCCCTATGTTGGCCGGATGGATGAAGCCAAGCCCGGCCAGAGACTCGAACGCGAGCATCTGGAGCTCGCCCTGCATGTGGCGGGTCTCGGCGAGTTTGAATGGGACCGCAGCCGGGACGTGCTGATCGTCTCCGCCCGAATGGCCGCCATCGCCGGCCTGCCCCCAGGCGAGGTTCCGGCCGATGGCGGCGAGGCGCTCTACCGCACCGCTCTCGAGGAGGACCGCGAGCTGGTCGCCCGCGAGTTGCAGGCCTGCCTCTCAGGGCGGGCACCATGCGATTTCGAGTACCGCCGGCCGGACCCGCGCGGCGGCGTGCGCTGGGTGCGGCTGGCCGCCGTGCTCTCGGCCCCCGAAAGCCAGTGCATGATCGGGGTGGTGCAGGACGTCACCGAACGGCGGGTGGAGGAGGAGCAGCGCCACACCCTGATGGCCGAGCTGGACCACCGGGTGAAGAACGTGCTGGCGGCGGTGCAGGCGCTGGCCTTCCAGACCGCCAAGCGCACCACCAGCCTGGACTCCTTCCTGACCACCTTCGCCGGCCGGCTGAAGTCGATGGGCTCGGCGAACGAACTGCTCACCGCCGCCCGCTGGCGCGGCGCCGCCGTCGACCACCTGTGCGCGGCCGAGCTGGGCGGCATCGCTCCCGGCCAGACCCGCTGGGAAGGGCCGGAGCTGTTCCTGACCCCCCGGGCCGCCAACGCCCTGTCGCTGGCCATGCACGAGCTGGCGACGAATGCGCTGAAGTACGGCGCCCTGTCCACGGAGCGGGGCCGGGTGGAGGTGCGCTGGACGCGCCAGCCCGACGGCGGCTTCGAGCTGACCTGGACCGAGAGCGGCGGGCCGATGGTCAGGGCGCCGACGCACCGCGGGTTCGGCTCGACCCTGCTGGAACAGGTCACCGGCCGCGAGCTGAACGGGGAGAGCCGCGTCGAGTACCGGCCCACCGGGGTGCGGGTGCAGCTGCGAGCCGGCCCCGCCGCGGTGGTCGCCCGCCCGGAGACGGTGCCCGAAGCGCCGGCGACCCGCGCCCCTGAGGCCGCCGCGGCCGCATCCGGCCCCGCCGACCTGACCGGCTCACGGGTGCTGATCGTCGAGGACGCGGTGCTGCTGGCGCTGGAGCTTGAGACCGGCCTCTCGGAGGCCGGCGCGGTGGTGATCGGCCCGGCCTACGAACTGGAGGAGGCGATGGCCCTGCTCGACCGGCCCATCGACGCGGCCGTGCTCGACGCCAACCTGAATGGTCGATCGGTGACCCCGGTAGCCGAGGTGCTGGCCGCCCGCGGCATCCCCTTCGTCTTCGCCACCGGCTACGGCGAGGCAGGCGGCGCCCCCTCCGGCTTCGACGCCCCGATCATCCGCAAGCCCTACGACGTGACGCAGGTCGCCTCCGCCGTCGCCCAGCTGCTCAAGCGAGTGGGTTGATATCTCAAGACCTCTCTCCCGCCGAGCGGGGGGAGAGGTCTTGATTCAGATCACCCGCTTCGCCCGCAGCGCCTCGATCTCGGCGGCGGTCAGGCCGGCCACCTCGCGCAGCACGGCGTCCGTGTGCTCGCCCAGGGCGGGGCCGGGCCAGCGGACGCGGCCGGGGGTCTCGGACAGCTTGGGGAAGGCGTTCTGCATCTTGATGCGGCCGAACACTGGGTGCTCGGTCTCGACGATCGCCTCGCGGGCCTTGAACTGCGGGTCCTCCAGCATGTCCGGCGCGCGGAAGATCCGGCCGCAGGGCACGCCCTTGCTCTCCAGCAGGTCCAGCAGCGCCGCCAACGACTGCCGCGAGGTCCACTCGGCGATGAGGGCGTCGAGCTCCGCCTGGTTCGCGCCGCGGGCGGCGTGGGTCGCGTACCGCTCGTCGCTCGCCAGCTCCGGCCGCCCCATCGCCTCGGCCAGCCGCGCGAAGACCGTGTCGCCGTTGCCGCCGATCAGGATCATCTCGCCGCCGGCGCAGGGGTAGACGTTAGACGGGGCGATGCCCGGCAGGATCGAGCCTGAGCGCTCGCGCGCATACCCGGTGAGGTCATACTCGGTGACCAGGTTCTCCATCACCGCAAGCACGCTCTCGAAGAGCGCGGCGTCGACCACCTGGCCGCGGCCGGTCCGCTCGCGGGCGTGCAGGGCCATCATGATCCCCATCACCGCGTGCATGGCGGCCAGCGAGTCGCCGATGGAGATGCCGGCCCGGGCCGGCGGGCGGTCGGGCTCGCCGGTGACGTGGCGCAGGCCGCCCATAGCCTCGCCGATCAGGCCGTAGCCCGCCCGCTGCGAATACGGCCCGGTCTGGCCGAAGCCGGATACGCGGGCCATCACCAGTCGCGGGTTCTCCGCCGCGAGGCTCTCGTAGGACAGGCCCCACTTCTCGAAGGTGCCGGGGCGGAAGTTCTCCACCACCACGTCGGCCTTGCCGATCAGGGTGCGGGCCAGCGCCTGGCCTTCGGGCTTGCGCAGGTCGACGGTGACCGACTTCTTGTTGCGGCCGATCACCGGCCACCAGGGGGAGAGCCCCTTCGGCAGGCTGCGGCCCCACTGGCGCATGGGATCGCCGCTCCCCGGATCCTCCAGCTTGATCACCTCGGCGCCGAAGTCGCCGAGGATCTGGCCGCAGAACGGGCCGGCGATCAGCGTGCCCATCTCGATGACCCGCAGGCCGTGGAGAGGGCCTTCGGCGGCGGTTTCGGTCATGGCGTCCTTGAGGAATAGGCGTGGAACAGGGTAGGCCGAGCTTGAGTTCTCAGCCCACGCGCGGCGAAGCTGGAGCCCGCCGGGCCGCGGCTTGTCAATCTGGAGCCTTGTCGATGTCGTCACTCCGCCTTCCGGCCGTCAGCGCAGCCCTGCTCCTCGGCCTCGCCGCCTGTGGTCAGCAGCCCCGCGATCAGGACGCCGGTGCGCCCGCCGCGCAGGCTCCGACGCCGGAACCGGCCGTCACCGCCGCCACCGTCCCGATGTCGGCCGCCGACTATGTGGCTGCCGCCGCGGCGGGCGATCTCTATGAGATCGAAGCCGCGCGCATCGCCCAGAACCGGTCGCAGAACGACGAGGTGAAGGCGCTGGCGAAGATGATCTCGGACGATCACACCAAGTCTTCCGGCGACCTGCAGACCGCCGCCTCGCAATCGGGCCAGACCCTGACCATCCCGGCGGCCATGCCCGCCGACCGGCAGGCCCAGGTCGAGGCGCTGAACGCCGCCACCCCCACCGACTTCGACGCCGTCTGGCTGGGCCAGCAGGTGCAGGCGCACGAGCAGGCGCTGGCGCTGCACCAGCGCTACGCCCAGAACGGCGACATCGCCCAGCTCAAAGCCTTCGCCTCGGCCATGGCGCCGGTCATCCAGCGCCACCTGGACCAGGTCCGGCAGCTTCGCGACCGCACCATCTCGGCGCCCACCGCCGCAGCCGCCGGCGTTCCGGCCGCCGCGACGCCGCCGCCGGCGGCGGCTCCGGCCGCGCCGTCGCCCGCCCCGGCCACGCCCCCGGCCAAGACTGCGCCACCCGCGAAGTAGCCGCGGGCCTTGGCGCCTCGATCGCCCCGGGCTAGGCAGCGGCCATGGCCAGCATGATCTTCGACCTGCCTGTCCCTGCCGTCCCCGTGGAAGGGGAGGCCGGGCTGTTCCCCGTGCGCCGCATCTACTGCGTCGGCCGCAACTACCAGGCGCACCGGGTCGAGATGGGCGGCGCCGCCGACGATCGCTCTCCGCCGTTCTTCTTCTCCAAGCCCGCCGACGCCGTCGTGCCCCCTGGCGCGCCCGTACCCTATCCCACCCAGACCTCCGACCTGCACCACGAGGTGGAGCTGGTGGCGGCCATCGGCCAGGCGGGCCAGGACGTGCCGGTGGCGCGGGCGCTGGAGCTGGTGTTCGGCTACGCGGTCGGCGTCGACCTCACCCGCCGGGACCTGCAGGCCGGCGCCAAGAAGCGCGGCGAGCCGTGGGAAGCGGCCAAGGGCTTCGACGCTTCCGCCCCGATCTCCGCCCTCCGGCGCTGGTCCGGCCCGGCGCCGCAGGGCCGTATCCGGCTGAGCGTCAACGGCCAGACCCGCCAGGACGCGACCGTCTCGGACATGATCTGGAACGTGGCGGAGATCGTCTCCGAGGCCTCCAAGCTCTGGCGGCTGGCGCCCGGCGACCTGATCTTCACCGGCACGCCGGAAGGCGTCGGCGCCCTCGTCCGCGGCGACAAGGTCGAGTGCGAGGTCGACGGCGTGGCGCGCCTCACCTTCGAGATCGGCTGATGGGCTACACCCTGCACAGCGCCTGGCGCGCGACTGCCCCCTACCGCGTCCGCATCGGCCTGGCCCTGAAGGGCGTCGATTACGATTACATCCCCGTGGACCTGCTGAAGGGTCAGCAGCGCGAGCCGGCCTACAGGGCGGTGAACCCGCAGGGGCTGACCCCGGCCCTGGACATCGGCGGCAAGGTGCTGATCCAAAGCCTGGCGATCCTGGAGTGGCTCGAGGAGACGCGACCGCAGCCGCC
>NZ_DATAGM010000060.1:0-17755 GCF_036263695.1 Phenylobacterium sp. | reverse complement strand
CCCGCGCTCCACGGTGAACTCGATGTCCTGCATGTCGCGGTAGTGGCGCTCGAGCCGCTCCACGACCTCCTTGAACTGGGCGAAGACCTCCGGAAGCGCTTCTTCCATGGAGGGCGACTTCTCGCCCATCTCCTCCCGGGCGATGCGGGTCAGGGCCTGGGGCGTGCGGATGCCGGCGACCACGTCCTCGCCCTGGGCGTTGATCAGGAACTCGCCGTAGAGCCGGTGCTCGCCAGTGGACGGGTTGCGGGTGAAGGCCACGCCCGTGGCGCTGGTCTCGCCCATGTTGCCGAACACCATCGACTGGACGTTCACCGCCGTGCCCCAGCTCTCGGGGATGTCGTGCATGCGGCGATAGAACTTCGCCCGGTCGTTCATCCAGCTGGCGAACACCGCGCCGATGGCGCCCCAGAGCTGGTCGTGCGGATCCTGCGGGAACGGCTGGCCGAGCTCCGTCTGCACCAGGGCCTTGTAGTCGGCGACCACCCGCTCCCAGTCCTCGGCGGCCAGGCCGGTGTCGACGGTGACGTCCAGCCGCTCCTTATGCTCGTCGAGGATCTCCTCGAACATGTGGTGGTCCAGGTTCAGCACCACGTTCGAGTACATCTGAATGAAGCGGCGGTAGGAATCGAACGCGAAGCGGCGGTCGCCGCCGAGGGCCGCCAGCCCCTCCACCGTCTGGTCGTTCAGGCCGAGATTGAGGACGGTGTCCATCATGCCCGGCATCGAGGCCCGGGCGCCCGAGCGCACCGAGACCAGCAGCGGATTCTTCGCATCGCCGAAGGTCTTGCCGGTGAGCTGTTCGACCTTGGCCAGGCCCGCTTCCACCTGCGCCTTCAGGTCGGCCGGATACCGCCGCTCGTTGGCGTAGTAGTGGGTGCAGCACTCGGTGGTGATGGTGAAGCCGGGAGGCACGGGCAGCCCGAGGGAGCTCATCTCCGCCAGGTTCGCGCCCTTGCCGCCCAGCAGGTTCTTCATGGACGCATCGCCGTCCGCGCCGCCGCCGCCGAAGGAATAGACCCAGCGCGTCTTCGTCAGCGCATCCGTCGTCATGCCGACCTCTCTCATCCCGTCACCTGGCTGAAGTCCGCCACGCGCCCCATGGCGTCGCGAACCTGAGCCATAAGTCGCAAGCGGTTCTCGCGTTCCGAAGCCTCTTCGGAATTGACCAACACCTTGTCGAAGAAGGAGTCCACCGGCGCCCGCAGGCCCGCAAGCGCGCGCATCGCGCCGGCGAAGTCTTCGTTGTCGAGCGAGGTCGCCACCTGCGGCTCGGCCGCATCGAGGGCGGCGATCAGCGCCCGCTCCTCGGCCGGCGAGGACGACATCGGCCGCGCCTGGCCCCGGGGCAACGGACCCTTCTTCTCCTCGGCCTTGAGGATGTTGGTGGCGCGCTTGTAGCCGGCCAGCAGGTTGGCCCCGTCCTCGGTCTTCAGGAACCGGTCCAGCGCCTCGACCCGCGCGACGATGCGCACCAGGTCGTCGTCGCCAAGGGCGAAGACGGCGTCCACCAGGTCGTGCCGGCGGCCCTCCTCGCGCAGCTGGACCTTCAGCCGGTCGGCGAGGAAGGCGCGGACTTCTTCGGCCACCTGCTCGAAGGCACGGAACTCGAAAAGCACCTTACCGTTCGGCTTGGCGCCGCCGCGGGAGGTGCGGTCGAACTGCAGGTCGACCTCTTCGTCCATCTCGACGACCACCGGGGCGTCCTGCAGCAGCGCCTCCTCGAACTCGCCGAGGTAGACGTTGAACTCGCGGCTGGGATTGCGCGCCCGCGCGCCCAGGTAGGCGGTGGTCTTCTGGGTGGAGACGAACAGCGCCCGGCCAGGGTCCACGAAGCATTTCAGGCTGCGGTACCAGGCCTCGACGAGCTCGCGCACCGGCGTGCGGACCTCGGACTTGAGGACGATGCGGATCAGGCCCAGCGCGGCCCGGCGCAGAGCGTAGGGGTCGCGCGAGCCGGTTGGTTTCTCGCCGATGGCGAAGAAGCCGGCCAGGGTGTCCACCTTGTCCGCCAGCGCCACGGCCATGGTCACCGGCGCAGCCGGCGCCTCGTCCGAGGGGCCGAGGGGGCGGTAGTGGTCCCGTATCGCCTCGGCGACGACGCGGGAGAGGCCCTCTTCGCGGGCGTAGTAGCCGCCCATGATCCCCTGCAGCTCGGGGAACTCGCCGACCATCCCGGTGGCAAGGTCCGCCTTGGCCAGGCGGGCGGCCTGCACGGCCTTGTCGACGTCCGCGCCGACCTTGGGCGCGATCTCGCGGGCCAGCATCTCCAGCCGCTCGACGCGCTCGGCGACGGTGCCGAGCCTGGCGTGGAAGGTGACGCCCTGCAGCTTCTCCAGCCGCTTTTCGAGCGTGACCTTCCGGTCCTCGTTCCAGAAGAAGCGGGCGTCGTTCAGGCGGGCGGAGAGCACGCGCGCGTTGCCGGCGGCTATGGCCTTGCCCCCGTCCGGAGCGGCGATGTTGGCCACGGTGACGAAGTTCGGCGCCAGCTTGTCCGAGCCGGCCTGGCGGACCGCGAAGTACTTCTGGTGGGTGCGCATGGAGGTGCGGATCACCTCCGGGGGCAGGTCCAGGAAGGCCGGGTCCATCTCGCCCAGCACCGGAACGGGCCATTCGACGAGGCCGGCCACCTCGTCCAGCAGGCCGGCGTCCTCCACCAGCTCAAGATTGCGCGCGAAGCAGAGGGTGCGGGCGCCTTCCAGGATCTTGTCCTTGCGCTCCTGCGGGTCGAGCACGACGAAAGCCTTGCGCAGCCCCTCCTCGTAGGCGTCGAATTCACGGGCCGCAAAGGCCTGGCCCGAACCCATGAAGCGGTGGCCTTCGGTCAAGTCGCCGCTTGCGACGCCGTCGATGGTGAAGGGCACGACCTGGCCGTCGAAGACACAGAGGATGCGCTTCAGCGGGCGCACCCACCGCAGCGTGCCCCGCCCCCAGGTCATCGACTTGGGCCAGGGGAAGTCGCGCACGATCTCCTCGACCATGGCCGCGATGATTTCCGCGGTCGGACGGCCCTTGCGCTCGAGGGTGGCGAAGTAGACGCCGTCACGTTCGACCAGCTGCTCACGGGCGACCCCGGCAGACTTCAGAAAGCCTGCCAACGCCTGCTCGGGCGCGCCGACGCGCGGGCCCTTGCGCTCCTCGCGCCGATCGGCCTGGGCGGCGGGCAGCCCCTCGGCGCAGAAGGTCAGCCGGCGCGAGCCGCCGAACGCCTGGGCCGCTTCCGGCAGCAGCCCTTCGGCCGCCAGCTTCTCGCGCGCCATGCGCTCCAGGTCGCGCGCGGCCTGCGGCTGCATGCGCGCGGGAATCTCCTCGGAGAAGAGTTCGAGCAGAAGCTGCGGCATGGCCTAGGCGTTGCCCCCTTCGTTCGCGACCCAGGCCTGGGCGCACATCTTACAGAGGTCGCGGATCCGGCCGATGTAGCTCTGCCGCTCGGCTACCGCGATCGCGCCGCGTGCGTCCATCAGGTTGAAGATGTGGCTGGCCTTCAGCACATGGTCGTAAGCCGGCAGCACGATCGCCTGGCCCTGCGGCCCCTTCTGGCCGAGCAGGCGCGGCACCTGGGCCTCCATGTCCTCGAACCAGCCCTTCAGGGTCTCGACATCGTAGCCCTCGAAGTTGGCGGCCGAGTGCTGGCGCTCGTTCTCCAGGAAGACCTCGCCGTAGGTCTTGGGCTCGGGCCCGTCCGGATCGTTGAACGCCAGATCGGTGAAATGGTCGACGCCCTGCAGGTACATGGCCAGTCGCTCCAGGCCATAGGTCAACTCGCCGGCCACGGGCCAGACGTCCAGGCCGCCCACCTGCTGGAAGTAGGTGTACTGCGTCACCTCCATGCCGTCGCACCAGACCTCCCAGCCGAGGCCCCAGGCGCCCACGGTGGGGTTCTCCCAGTCGTCCTCGACGAAGCGGATGTCGTGCAGTTTGAGGTCGAGACCGATCGCCTCGAGCGAGCCGAGGTAGAGCTCCTGCAGGTTGTCCGGGTTCGGCTTCAGAATGACCTGGTACTGGTAGTAGTGCTGCAGCCGGTTGGGGTTCTCGCCATAGCGGCCATCGGCGGGCCGGCGGGAGGGCTGCACATAGGCCGCGCGCCACGGTTTGGGGCCCAGCGCGCGTAGCACGGTCGCGGGGTGGAGCGTGCCCGCGCCCACCTCGACGTCATGGGGCTGCAGAATCACGCAGCCCTGACGGCTCCAATACTCGTGCAGTTTCAGGATGAGGCCCTGAAACGATAGCGGTTTGTCCGACATGGGGGCGGTGTGTTCGCAGGCGCAAAAAAAGTCGGCGGACCATAGGGCCCGCCGACCTTCGCTTCAAGCGCGCCAGAGCGCGCCTGGATCAGTTACCGGCCGGAGCCGTCCGCTTGCCGGCCCGCGACATGGGCTGGCCGTACTTGGAGCGGTTTTCGGCGGTGTCGGGCACCGGCCCGTTGGTGATCAACTGCACGTTTCCGCCCGTGGAGGCGTTCATGCCGGCGCTGGTGGCCGAAGCCGCGCCCGTGCTCATGTCGGTGCTGGCGGTCGCGCCAGAGCTCGCGCCCATGGTGGCGGAGCCCGACGCCGTGGTCCCGGCGCTCGAGCTCGCTGCGTTATCATCGCCCGGGTCCACCGTGCCGCCCGGCAGGTTGGTCCGACCGGCGTCGGCGCCCGTCGGGCGAGTGGCGTCCACCGACGGGACGCCAGTCTGCGACTGAGTGGCATCCGCCGGAGAGCTCTGGTTCGGAGTCGCGCCGGCGTCCGTACCAGCGCCGAGCTGGGCCTGAGCGGCGCCGGCCATGAGGGCCGAAGCGGCGATGCCCGCCATCAAGTAGTGCAGCTTCATCTCTCTCACTCCTGGTCTGTGCTCATGCTGGAATGCGCGAACGGTAAAGCCGTTTCGCTCCGCCCGACTATTCGTCATCCCCCGCCGTGGTGTTCGCCGGAGCGCCGTCGCTCGAACGCGTCCTGGCGGTCGCGCCGGCATCGCTGGCCGAGCCGGTCACCGTGCCCTCAACCGCCGTCGAGCTGGCGCCCGTCGATGCCGTACCGGCCGCCGAGCCTGACGCCGCAGGCGCCGTCGACGAAGCGCTGGTGGCCGCGCCTGTCGGCGCCGCGGAAGCCGTGGCCGCGGCCGGCGGCAGCAGCACCTTGTCGATGACGTGAAGCGTGCCGTTGGTGGGCGTGACGTCCGCCTGGACGATGGTGGCGTTGTTGACCTTCAGGGCCTCGCCGCTGCCGTCCAGCTCGACATTCGCCCCGGCCACCGTGGGCACCGGCCCCTTGGCGCCCTTGATCTTGCTGGAGTCCACCTTGGCGTTGATCAGGTGGTAGGTCAGCACCTTCTGCAGCTGGCCCCGGTTGCCGGGCTGCATCAGCCGGTCCAACTCGCCCGGCGGCAGCGCGGCGAAAGCCGCATCGGTCGGGGCGAAGACCGTCAGGCCTTTGTTGGTCTTCAGCACCTGGGTGAGGTTCGTGGCCTCGACAGCCTTGAGGAAGGTGCTGAACTGGCCGGCCGCCCGGGCCGTCTCGACGATGTCGCCGGCCGCCTTCACCTGCCCTGCGGCAGGCGCGGCCGACGCGCTCGGGGACGGCGTCGCCGGTGTGGCGCGAGTGGCGGGCGTCGCCGGGGTCGCCGGCGCGCCGGGGGTCTTGGCGGCAGGTTGAGCGGGCGTGGCCGGAGTGGCCGGCGTCGCCCGCTGGGTCGAAGTCGACTGAGCCGAGGCGGCGCCCGCGACGAGGGCGAAAGCGGCCGCTGCGGTCAGAAGGCTTGTCCGTTTCATTCTTTGGATCCTCTGGGGTTTAGGTTCGCGCCCCCACGAACCGTGGCGCCAGGCGCACGGGTCCGGCCTCTCTACGCACGGGCAAGCTCAACGGTTCCGTAGCGTTGCCCGGCTCACACTGTCGTGAAACGCCGTCGAAAAACCGACGTAATCCCGGCGCTTAGCGGCCACAGGTCCGCCGAGCGATCACAGCCTGCCTGCATTCTGCGCAAGTTGACGGCCTCTCCGCCCGTTTCTTGGGCGCAGCTTCGCTTTCCCCAGCAAAGGCCGCCGCGCGGCGCCGGGGCCGGTCACCGGCGCCCATAGGTTCGCCCTCGCCCCCGGTCGCCCGGCCGGCGGCGGACGGATCAATCAGGGCGCGGATTCGGGGCCGCGCGGGGAGTGTCGGATGAAGCTGATCATGGCCATCGTCAGGCCGTTCAAGCTGGAGGACGTGCGCGAAGCGCTCGTCGCGGCCGGCGTCGAGGGCCTGACCGTCTCGGAAGTGAAGGGCTACGGCCGCCAGAAGGGCCAGACCGAGATCTACCGCGGCGCCGAATACCAGGTGAGCTTCCTGCCAAAGGTCAAGCTGGAGGCGGTCGTCGAGGACTCAGCCGCCGCGAAGGCCGTGGAAGCGATCAAGGCCGCGGCCGCCACCAACAAGATCGGCGACGGCAAGATCTTCGTGCTGAACGTCGAAGACGCGGTGCGCATCCGCACCGGTGAGACCGGGGCCGCCGCCCTCTAACGCGACATCGGGGACCTAAGGGGAATTCTATGAGATCACTGTTTCACCGAGGGCTGGCCGGGCTGACGCTCGCCGCCGTCATCGCCGGCGCGCCCCTGGGCGCCCTGGCGCAGGAGGCGGCCGCGCCCGCGGCGCCCGCCGCCGAAGCGCCGGCTGCACCTACTGCTGAAGCGCCGTCCGCCGGCGGCGTCGGCGCCGCCGCCGCGCCCGGGGTCACGGCGCCGGCCGAAGCCGCCGCGCCCGCGGTCGCAGAAGCGCCCGCCGCGCCGACTGTCGACAAGGGCGACACCACTTGGATGCTCATCTCGACCATCCTGGTGCTGCTGATGATCCTGCCCGGCCTGGCGCTGTTCTACGGCGGCCTGGTCCGCCAGAAGAACATGCTGTCGATGCTGATGCAGGTCTCCACGGTGACCGTCATCGGCATGATGGCCTGGATCCTGTGGGGCTACTCGCTGGCCTTCACCGACGGCGGCGGTCTCGACAAGTTCGTCGGCGGCTTCGGGCGGCTGTTCCTGAAGGACGTCACGCCGAGTTCGACGGTGGCCACCTTCTCCACCGGCATCGCCATCCCCGAGCTGGTGTTCATCGCCTTCCAGATGACCTTCGCCTGCATCACCGCCTCGCTGGTCCTGGGCGGCGTCGCCGAGCGGATGAAGTTCGCGGCCGTGGTGGTGTTCGCAGTCCTGTGGCCGATCCTCTCCTACTACCCGATGGCCCACATGGTGTGGTGGTGGGCCGGTCCGGACGCGGTCGCGGCCGCGCCGACCGACCCGATCCAGTCCGGCCTGCTCTGGGGCTTCGGCGCCCTGGACTTCGCCGGCGGCACCGTGGTGCACATCAACGCCGGGGTCGCCGCGCTGGTGGGCGCCCTGATCCTGGGGCCGCGCAAGGGCTACCGGGCCGAGGCCATGCCTCCGCACTCGCTGACGCTGACCCTGGTCGGCGCGGGCCTGCTGTGGGTCGGCTGGTTCGGCTTCAACGCCGGCTCCAACCTGGAAGCCAACGGCTACGCCGCCCTGGCGATGGTGAACACCTTTGTGGCCACGGCCGCGGCCGGCTTCTCCTGGGTCATCACCGAGTGGGTCACCCGTAAGCGGGCCAGCATGCTAGGCCTCGCCTCGGGCCTGGTCGCGGGCCTCGTGGCCGTCACCCCGGCCGCCGGCTTCGCCGGCCCGGTGGGCGCGCTCATCCTGGGCCTGATCGTCTCGCCGATCTGCGTGGTGTTCTGCTCCACCATCAAGAACGCGCTGAAGTACGACGACAGCCTGGACGCCTTCGGCATCCACGCGGTCGGCGGCATCGTCGGCGCCATCGCCACCGGCCTGCTGGTCAATCCGGAATGGGGCGGCGCAGGCGTGGTGGACTACACCACCTGCGCGGCCGACGGCGACATCTCCACCTGCGACGCCGCCGCCTACGTGCTCGGGACCCAGGTCATGGCCCAGATCAAAGCCGTGCTGGTGGCCATCGCCTGGTCAGGCGTCGCCAGCGCCATCGTGTTCGCCCTGATCAAGTACACGGTCGGGATCCGCGTCAGCGCGGACGTCGAGGAAGAAGGCCTCGACATCACCGAGCACGGCGAGCGCGCCTACCACTACTAAGCCTTGTCTCCCAAGACTGGGGCGCGGCGGCTTCGGCCTCCGCGCCCATTTTCTTTGGTTGGAGGTCTGCGCCCCCTCCACGGCCTTCGGCGGTCCCCCTCCCCCGCAAGCGGGCGCTCGGGCGCTAGAGCTGAGGGGCGCAGAGGCGGGTGCGGCGGATCCACCAGGCGGGGCGGAGGGCCTCGAGGCGTTCCGCGAGGGTCTCGGCCTCGTAGTCGCTGGCGCAGAGGGCGAAGCAGGCGCCGCCCGACCCGCTCATCCGGGCCAGCAGGGTCTCGGGCTCCGCGCGAAGGAAGTCGAGGGCGTCCCCCACCTCGGGAGCGACCTCCACCGCCGCCACCTCAAGGTCGTTGCGGGTCAGGGAGAGGAAGCCGGCGACCTCGGCCGCGTCTTCGAAAGTCTCGGGCAGCGCCGGGCGCTCGGCGGAGCCCCAGGCCTTCAGCGCATCCAGCCGCGCATAGACCTGGGCTGTGGCGACCGGAACGCCCGGATTGACCAGCACCACGTCCAGCGGCGGCGTGGAGGGCGCAGGCGACAGCCGCTCGCCACGGCCCTCGGCGATCACCGGGCGGGCCCATAGGCAGGCCGCGCCATCCGCGCCCAGGCCGGCGGCGACCGCCTCCAGCTCATCGTCGCCCAGGCCGATGTCGAGGGCCTGGCGCAGCAGGCGCAGCACCGCGCCCGCGTCGCTGGAGCCGCCGCCCAGGCCGGCGGCCACCGGCAGCGCCTTCTCCAGCATGAGGCCGAACGGGCGGCGTGGACCATCTGCCTTGGCGAGGAGCGCGCGGGCGGCGCGCAGGACGAGGTTGTTTGGCTCGCGGGCCAGAGCCGGAGCGAAGGGGCCAGAGACCTTCACCTCCAGCGCGTCGGCCTCGTAGACGCTGACCCGGTCGCCGAGGTCGGCGAAGGCCATCCAGCTGCAGATCGGGTGGAAGCCGTCCGCCTCCGGCGGGCCGACGTGCAGGAAGAGGTTGACCTTGGCGGGCGCGAGCGTCTCGGCCGACATGCCGCTTCCCTCCGCAGCTCTTAAGGCTGGGCGACCTTCGGCGTCGCGGCCGGGCCGTCGGGACCGAGGCCCGAGGCCAGCTTGGCCTCCGCGTCGGCCTTGATGCGCGCTTCCGGATCCAGGGTCAGCACCCGCCGCCACTGGAACATGGCCTCGTCGCGCCGGCCGACGCGCCAGTAGGCGTCGCCGAGGTGGTTGTTGATCTCGGGATCGCCGGCCTCGAGCTCGACCGCCTGCTCGAGCTTCTCCACCGCCTTCTTGTAGTCGCCGAGGCGGTAGTAGGCCCAGCCGAGGGAGTCGACCATCGCCCCGGACTTCGGGTTGGCGGCGACGGCCTTCTCGACCATCGCCAGCGCCTCGTTGAGCCGCTCGCCGCGGTCGATCCAGGAATAGCCGAGATAGTTCAGCAGCTCGGGATCGTCCGGCTCGACCTTCAAGGCGGCCATCAGGTCGGCCTCGGCCTTGGGCCAGTCCTTCAGCCGCTCGTAGGAGACGCCGCGGGCGTAGAGCAGCCGCCAGTCGGTGGGGTTCTTGGCGATCAGGCCGCTGAGGACCTCCACCGCTTCCTGGTGCTGGTCGTTGGCCCGCAGCAGGTCGGCAAGGGTGAGCAGCGCGTCCTCTTGGCCGGAGGCGGCGGCCGCCCGGGCGAGCTCGATCGCGCGGACCGAATCCTCGGCCTGCTGATGGCTCCAGGCGAGCTTGCTCTGCGCCGCGACGTAGGACAGCGAGCCGGGCTTGGGACGGCTGTAGGCGGCCCGCGCGCCTTCCAGGTCGCCGGCGCCGGCCAGAACGTCGCCGACCAGCAGCCAGGCTTCGTCACGCTCCGGGTCGAGGTGCAGCACCATGCGCAGGTAGACCAGCGCCAGCTGGTCCTGCTTCTGGGCCAGCATGCCGGCCGCAGGCGCCAGCAGGGATTCGGCTGCGCCCTGCTTCAGGGTGGGCGCCTTCGGGGCGCCCTTGCCGGCCGCGGCGCGGGCCCGAGCCATGCGGATGCCGGCGGCGTCGGGCTCTTCGCCCAGGGCCTTGTCGTAGAGGGCCACGGCGTCGGCGCGCCGGCCGCGGCGCTCCAGGAACTCGCCATGGGCGAGCAGGATCATCTCTCCGGGGAAGGTCCCGTCGGTCAGCGCCTTGTAGGCCGCCTCGGCCTCTTCGTGGCGGCGGGCGCGCTCGAACAACCGGGCCTGGCCGAGCCGTCCGAAGAAGTCGACGACCTGGTCGCCGCGCACGTCGGGCTGGACCAGCGAGGCTTCGGTGTCGCCAGCCATGGCCGCGGCCCAGGGCGCCAGCAGCGCCCCGGCCGCCCGGTGCGGGAAGCCGATGCCCTCGGCGAGCTGGGCGCGGGCCGTCTTGGCGTCGCCGGCGGCCAGGCTGTCGACCGTGCGGGTCAGGCGCGCCAGGCGCTTGACCGCTTCGGAGACGTCCTCGCCGGTCGGCTCGAGCGACAGCGCCTTCTTCAGGTCGCCGGCCAGCACGGCGGCGTTGAAGGCCCGCTCGCGCACCATCTGGTCGTCGGCGCCCTCGGCGCTGGCGCGATCGAAGAAGCCCGCGGCCTCACGGCTGCGGCCATCGTTCAGCGCCGCCTGGCCGGCCAGGAACAGGCCGTAGGGCGAGGCCCCGGGCGTCGGCGCCGTGCCGAGCGGCGCGGGGGTGACGCTGACCTCGGTCTCGGGAGTCGGAGTGGCGCAGGCGGCGAGGAGGACGAGCGGGGCCACGGCGGCCAGAAGCGAAAAACGCATGCGCCGCAAACTCCATGGTTCGGCGCCGCGGCGCAAGCCCGCCGCGGCGCCCCATCGTCACATGTTCGGGTAGTTCGGCCCGTCACCGCCGTTGGGCGTGGTCCAGTTGATGTTCTGCGACGGATCCTTGATGTCGCAGGTCTTGCAGTGGACGCAGTTCTGGAAGTTGATCTGGAACTTCGGGTTCTTGCCCTCGTCGTCGTAGAGCACCTCGTAGACCCCGGCCGGGCAATACAGCCGCGCCGGCTCGCCGTACTTGGGCAGGTTCACGTTGATCGGAACCGTAGGGTCCTTGAGCTTCAGGTGCGCCGGCTGGTTCTCGTCGTGGTTGGTGTTCGAGAGGAAGACGCTCGACAGCTTGTCGAAGGTGATCACCCCATCCGGCTTCGGATAGACGATCGGCTTGTACTTGGAGGCCTCGCCCGTCGCGGCCGCGTCCGACTTGCCGTGCTTCAGGGTGCCCAGGAAGCTGAAGCCCCCGAACAGGTTGGTGCAGTGCATGTCGAACACGCCCACGGCCCCGCCGAGGAAGGTGCCGAGCTTGGACAGCAGCGGCTTGGCGTTGCGCACGCCGTAGAGCTCCTTGCGGATCCACGAGCCTTCGTAGGCGGTCGCGTACTCAACGAGTTCGTCCCCGCCACGGCCCGCCTGAATGGCTGCGAAGGCCGACTCGGCGGCGAGCATCCCGGATTTCATCGCGTTGTGGGTGCCCTTGATCCGGGGCACGTTCACCATCCCGGCGCTATCGCCGAGCAGGACGCCGCCCGGGAAATAGAGCTTCGGCACCGCCTGGTAGCCGCCCTCGGAGATCGCCCGGGCCCCGTAGGCGATGCGCTTGCCGCCCTCCAAGTGCTGGCGGACCGTAGGGTGGGTCTTCAGCCGCTGAAACTCGTCGAAAGGCGAGAGCCAGGGGTTGCGGTAGTTCAGGTGGACCACGTAGCCAATGGCCACGTAGTTGTCCCCGAAGTGGTACATGAAGCCGCCGCCGCCGGTCTTGTCGTCCAGCGGCCAGCCGACGAAGTGGGCCACGTAGCCGGGCTTGAACACCTCGTCGGGGACCTGCCACAGCTCTTTCAGGCCGATGCCGTACTTCTCGTAGTCGCGGCCCTCATTAAGGCCGAACTTGGCCTTGAGCTGCTTGGCGAGCGAGCCGCGCACGCCTTCCGCGACGAAGATGTACTTGCCGTGCAGTTCGACGCCCGGCTGGTAGTCGGCGGTCTTGTTGCCGTCCTTGTCGACGCCGAACACGCCGGCGACGACGCCCTTGAGGCCGCCGCGCTCGTCGAACACGCCGTCGCTGACAGCCATGCCCGGATAGATCTCGACGCCCAACCCCTCGGCCTGCTGGGCCAGCCAGCGGCAGACGTTGCCCAGCGAGCCGATGTAGTTGCCGTCGTTGTGCATGAACTTCGGGAACGGGAAGAGCGGGATGTCCAGATCCCCCTGCGGCCCGAGCATGATGTAGTGGTCTTCGGTGACCGGGGTCTCCAGCGGGGCGCCGAGCTCCTTCCAGTTCGGGAACAGCTCGTTGATGCCCTTGGGGTCGATCACCGCGCCGGAGAGGATGTGGGCGCCGACTTCCGAGCCCTTCTCCAGCAGCGCCACGGAAATCTCCGTGCCGGCCTCTTCGGCCAGCTGCTTCAGGCGGATCGCCGCGGAGAGGCCCGAGGGGCCGCCGCCGACAATGACGACGTCGTACTCCATGGACTCGCGTTCGACGTCTTCGCTCATCTCATCCTCGCCCACGCGTGCGGGAACTCGCCGCACGTTCCAATTGGCGCGACTTATCGATAGCTTGGCGCGCAGCGGTCAAGGGCGAACCGCGAATTCATAGGACATTCCAGGCCACCGATGCAGCCCAGCCAAGCTTATCGCGCCGCCGAGAGCCTCCTCGCCTTCTGGGCCGAGGCCGGCGTCGACGCCATGCTGCTTGACGAGGCGGTGGACCGGATCGAGGCCGGCAAGATCGCCCCGCCGCCCTCGCCGGTCGCCGCTCGGCCGGTTCCCGCCCCCGTGGCTGGCCCCCGAGTCGCCGCCGCGCCGTCGCCGGACCTCTCCGCCGCCATCGCCGAGGCGCAGCAGCTGGCGCAGGCCGCGGACAGCATCGAGGCCCTGAAGGCGGCCATCGAGGCCTTCGAGGGCTGCCCCCTGCGTTTCGAGGGCGCGGCCAGCCAGGCGGTCTTCTATCGGGGCGATCCGGCCGCGCCGCTGATGATCGTCGGCGACGGCCCCGGCTCCGAGGAGGACGCGCAGGGCGCCCCCTTCGTCGGCCGCGCCGGTCAGCTGCTGGACAGGATGTTGGCGGCCGCGGGCCTGACCGGCCGAGTGTTCATCACCAACACCGTCTTCTGGCGCCCGCCGGGCGACAGGGCGCCCTCCCCGCCCGAGCAGGCGGTCTGCGCGCCCTTCCTGGAGCGGGCCATGGAGCTGCTTTCCCCCAAGATGCTGCTCGTTCTGGGCGCCTCGTCCGCCAAGGCGCTGCTCAGAAAAGACGAGGGAATCCTCTCCCTGCGGGGTCGGTGGCACGAGTGGCGTTCACACTCTGGAAACCTCGAACTGCCAGTGATGCCGACACTTCATCCGGCCTTTCTGCTCAGGCAGCCGGCAGCCAAGAAAAAGGTCTGGAGCGACCTTTTGACCGCAACCGAGCGGCTTGATCGGCCGGAACGGCCTTAGGTACACCTTAACCGTACTGGGTAACGGCGCAGCAGCGCTGGGACCGGAGTTTGCATCGAGCGGCCGGGAAGGTTCCGAATCGGGACAGGCTCGGAGCCGTCATTCAGAAAAGGGCCACGCCTCAAAGCCGAACGCGGCGGGCGTGGAAATGAAGATGACGACGAAGACGCGCCTGCGGCTCGCCGCCCTCGCTTTCCTTTGCGCCGCATCCCTTGCGACCTCGGCCGCCGCAGGGCCGCAGGCCCTCTCGCCGTGGGATGTCGCCCGCTACAAGGCCGCCTTCGCCGCTGCAGAACGGGGCGACTTCATCGAGGCGCAGATCCAGGCCGCCGAGATCAAGGACAAGGCGCTGGCCGGCCACCTGGCCTACCGCAAGCTGATGCACCCCTCGCACAAGGCCAGCTACGAGGAGCTGGCGGGTTGGCTCGACAAGCACGCCGACCTTCCGGGCGCCGACCGCGTCTACGCCCTGGCCGCCAAGCGCAAGCCGATCGGCGCGCCGGCCCTAAGGGAGCCGGTGCTGGCCGGCCAGGATTGGTCGCGCATCGAAGTCACGGCCCGCGGCCTCTCCGGGGCCGCCAACCCCGACCGGGCCGCCGCCGCGCGAGAAGCCTTCTACTCGGGCGACGCCCGTCGGGCGCTGACCCTGGCCCAGGCCTCTGGCGAGCGCTGGATCGCCGGCCTCTCTGCTTACCGCCTGAAGGAATACGCCCTCGCCGAGAGCTATTTCGACAAGGTCACCCGCGACGAGAAGGAAGACGTCTGGCTGCGCGCCGCCGCCGGCTACTGGGCAGCCCGGGCGGTGACCGAGGCCGGCGAAGCGGAGCGGGCCGAAGGCTATTTGCGCCTGGCCGCGCGCCATCCGCACACCTTCTACGGCATGATCGCCGAGCGGCAGGCGGGCATGCGCACCGCGGCCCGCGAGCGCGAGCTCTCCGAGGCGCCCAAGGCGCAGACCGGCGAGTTCGTGCTGGCGTCATTCTCCGGCGGGCCGGATCTGACCGCCTTCTTAAAGACGAATCCCCGCGCCCACCGCGCCGTAGCGCTGGCGCAGGTCGGCCAGACCACCGAGGCGGGTCTGGAGCTGCGCGCCGGCCTGGCGCTAGCCAAGGGCAAGGCCGAGCGCGACCAGTGGGGCGCCCTGCTGCTCTCCCTGAACGCCCCCCTCACCTCGCGGGTGGACGCCCCGGCGGCGGCGCGCCACGGGACCATGAGCCCGGTCTACAGCACCCCAATCGACTATCCGACCCCGGCGCTGGAGCCCAAGTGGGGCTTCACCATCGACAAGGCGTTGGTCTACGCCATCGCCTACCAGGAGAGCCGCTTCAATCCGCGAGCGGTCAGCCCGGCCGGCGCGGTGGGCATGATGCAGCTGATGCCGGAAGCGGCCGCCCGCGCGGCCGGCGACGACAAGCTGAAGGCCGACATGAGCCCGCTGTTCGATCCCGCCTTCAACCTGCGGGTCGGCCAGGACTACTTCACCTGGCTCCTGGAGCGCGGCGTCGGCTACGACCTGCTGCGCGCGGTGGCGGCCTACAACGGCGGCCCGGGCACCCTGCAGAAGACCGCGAAGATGCTCGGCGACGACGCCGACAGCCTGATGATCATCGAGTGTCTGCCGAGCCTGGAGACCCGCAACTACGTCGAGAAGGTCCTCGCCGCCTACTGGACCTACAAGAAGAAGTTCGGCGAGCACCCGAAGACCCTCGACGCCCTGGCCGAAGGCGCCAAGTTCGTTGACGCCCGGCTGGACTTCGGGAAGTAGCAGCCGCTCAGCGTCTTGCCAGCGGCCGCAGCTCGGCTGACGGATTGCGCGCGAACCATCCGCCGGTCCTGACGCCCTTGATCCTCAGCGCGCCGGTGCGGTGCGCCAGGTGCGCAGCCGCCCTGTCCTGCCAATCCTCAGGCGGCCGGAAGGTGGCCGGGGCGACCAGCACCCAAGGGCCCTTGGCCTGCGCCAGCGCCGCACCCAAGCCCTCGGCGATCCGCGCGCCGGTGGCTTCGCAGATCTCCTCGACGGTCGCGTCGGCCGCACCGGCGTAGATCACCTCGCGCACCAGTCCGTCCACCGCCGCCGGCACCAGCCGGGCGAACAGGAAGGCCAGGTCCTCGGGCCCGCCCGCGGGCGTGATCACGACGCTGAGCATGGCGCCACAAGCGGAGCCCTGCGGCGCGGGTCAAGAAGTTCTTGTTTCGTTCTACAGAGGGGAGTAGGTTCGGGAGGTGTCCACCTTCACCCAGCAGCTGCGCGGCCGAGGCGCGCGGTCAAACGCTTCGGGACGTTACGAGAGCCAGGTCCGCGAAGCCTTCGACGACGGCTGGGAGCTGGACGAGGCCCTTCCGGAGCAGATCGCCACCACGGTCGAGCCGGAGCGGGCGAAGACGATTATCGCCAAGAACGACAGTCCGGACGTCGGCTTCTCCCGCTCGATCAACCCCTATCGCGGTTGCGAGCACGGGTGCACCTACTGTTACGCCCGGCCGGCGCACGCCTACATGGGACTGTCGCCCGGCATCGACTTCGAGACCAAGCTGTTCTTCAAGCCGGAGGCCGGTCGCCTGCTGGAGGCCGAGCTCTCCGCGCCGCGCTACAAGCCGGAGATCATCCACATTGGCGGCAACACCGATCCGTACCAGCCGCAGGAGCGGCGACTGCGCGTCACGCGCGAGGTGATGGAGGTGCTGACCAGGTTCCGGCACCCGTTCTCGGTGATCACCAAGTCTGCGCTGATCGTTCGCGACATCGACCTGCTCTCCGAGATGGCCGGGCTTGGACTGGCGCGGGTGGCGATCTCGGTGACCAGCCTCGACCGTAAGCTCTCCCGGAGCATGGAGCCACGGGCGGCGACGCCGGAACGACGTATCGAGGCCATCCGACAGCTCTCCGCCGCCGGGGTTCCGGTGACCGTGATGTTCGCACCGGTGATACCAGGCCTCAACGATCATGAATTGGAGGGGGTGTTGCAGAGGTGCGCCGAGGCGGGCGCGAAAGGGGCCGGCTATGTCGCTCTGCGCCTGCCGCTGGAGATCAAAGACTTGTTTCGGGAATGGCTCGAGAGCGATCACCCGGACCGGGCTGCGCGCGTCATGTCGCTGGTGCGCCAGATGCGCGGCGGGCGCGACTACGACGTGCATTGGTTCAAGCGGATGAAGGGCGAAGGGCCGATAGCCGAACTGACGAGTCGAAGGTTCGCCGCCGCGAAGAGACGGTACGGCCTCTCATACGAACTCACCCCCCTCGACCTGACGCAATTCCGCGTCCCATCCAGACCCGGAGACCAGATCGACCTGTTCGGTTGAGCGTTATCTGGCGTCCAGCATCGGCCCCACAGCCCCGTCAACGGGCGCTGACCCGGAGGAGGTATGGCCTATCTCGGCTTCTTCATTGGCGCGACGATCGCGACGGCGGTCATCTTCTTCATCATCCGGCGCGCGAGAAAGAAGCGGGGCGACGCGCGTCTTCGCCCTGTGGCGATCTGGACCGGATGGGTGGGCCTAGCCCTCTATGGTCTGGGCGCCCGCGAAGACTACGATGTCGATCGTGCTCTTGCCTACCCGCTTGCCGCGGCGCTGATCTGGGGCGTCCTGAGCTGGCGCGGGAGAGCCGCTCCCGAGGAACCGTCGGCACAACTCTGACCTCATTTCTTCTCCAGCAGCAGCGTCCCCTTCTGCTGGATCTTGCCTTTGATCTTGCCGGCGATCATCGCCAGGAACGGCGGCAGGATCAGCTTCAGGTTCACGGCGGCGTCGAGCACGTCGATGGTGCCGGAGACGTTCTGGCCCATCACCTGGGCGGAGAAGCTCATGGTGTCACCGCTCCAGCTCTGCTTCAGCTGCGCGAACCCGCCGCCGGGCAGCGAGCCGCCGAGTTCGCCGAATCCGCGCTCGATGCGCCGCTTGGCCTCGGCGGCCCCGAGGTCGTGGGGGATGTTGACGGTGATCGGCTGGGTCATCGGCTACTCCGCGGCGAGGGCCTGATCTGGTGCGGTTCGGCCCCGGCGCAAGCGGCGGGAGACGAAATCGGGCAGCATCTCCACCGCTCCGCCGTGTTTGGCACGCCCCACCGTGTCGGCGACGATGGCCCCGCGCTGGCCCATCGGCTCCTCGGGACCGGTGGTGGAATCCACCGCCGTCTGGTGCTCGATCTCGGCGTTGAGCTCGGCGCCCAACAGCACGATGGCCGAAGACAGCCATATCCAGCTCAGGAAGCCGAACACCGCCCCCAGTGAGCCGTAGGTGGCGTTATAGTTGGCG
>NZ_DATAGM010000059.1:0-2474 GCF_036263695.1 Phenylobacterium sp. | reverse complement strand
ACTCAGGCATGCGCGAGCAGCGCCGTTTCGGGCCGGCGGTGCGCCCACGGCCTGGCCTGCTCCAGCTGGGCGGCCAGGCGGAACAGGGTCGCCTCGTCGGCGTAGCGGCCGGTGAACATCATCCCGAGCGGCAGGCCAGACGCGCTCCAGGCCAGCGGCAGCGACATGGACGGCTGGCCGGTGAAGTTGAACGGCGGCGTGAACGGGAAGTGGCGGCCCTGGGCCTTGTCGAAGGCCTCGAGATCCTCGCCGGTCGGGTCGAGCTCGTCGAGCCTGGGCGGCGGCGTGCCGAGCACCGGCTGGAAATAGACGTCGAAGGGCGCGAGGCTGCGGAGGATCTGGCGGTTCATGGCCCGGAGCTCCTGCCAGCCCCACAGCGCCTCCTGGCCCGAGATCCGCTTGCCGGCCTCATAGCCCCGGCGGGCGAGCGGTCCCAGCTCGTGCGGCTCGGGCTCGCGGCCCAGGGCCTCGACCCGCCGCTTCATGCCCGCCGAGAAGTTGGCCGCCGAGACCCGGCTCTGGGCCCGGTAGAGCTTGCGCCAGTCAATGTCGAGGTCGTGCGGCACGAGCTCGTGGCCGAGGCCTTCAAGCAGCTTCACAACGTCCTCGAAGGCGGCCTGCACCTCCGGATCGATCGGCCGGCCCGAGGCTGTGCGGCTGGAGAAGCCGATCCGCAGCTTGCCCGCCGGCGTGGCGATCTCCTGAAGGTAGGACCGCGCCTTCGGCGGCGGGGCGTAAGGGCTGTCGTCCTCCGGGTAGCCGGTGGCGTCCAGCATGGCGGCGCTGTCGCGCACCGTGCGGCTGACCACATGATCGACGGAGAAGCCGATCGCCCGGTCGTAGTCGTCGGGCCCGTTCGGGTTGCGGTCCCGCGTGACCTTCAGGCCGACGAGGCCGCAGCAGGCCGCGGGGATGCGGATCGAGCCCAGGCCGTCGCTGGCGTGGGCCAGGGGAACGATCCCGGCCGCCGTGGCCGACGCCGCGCCGCCCGACGAGCCGCCGGAGATGTGCTCCGGGTTCCAGGGGTTGCCGCAGGGGCCGAGGCGGTGGGAGTTGGTGACGCCCGGGATGCCGTACTCCGGCGTGTTGGTCTTGCCGACCAGCACGACGCCAGCGGCGCGGTAGCGGGTGACGAGCTCGCTGTCGCGGGCGTCGGGCGCGTCAGGCGCAAAGCGGCTGCCGGAGGTGCGGGGCCAGCCCTTCACCTCCAGGCCCAGGTCCTTGATCAGGAAGGGCACGCCGGCGAAGGCCCCGGAGAGCGGGCCGCGGGCGGTCTCCCTCGCCTCGTCGTAGGCCTTGTAGACCACGGCGTTCAGGCGGGGATTGAGCCGCTCGATCCCCTCGATGGCCGCCTCGACCAGCTCGGCGGCGGTGACCTCGCCCTTGCGGACCAGCTCGGCCAGGCCGAGCCCGTCGTGGGCGGCATATTCGTCGAACCGCATGATGGGAAGTAAGCGCCCGATGCGCGGCGCTGTCACGCGTGACGCTGGGGAACTTCATTCCGCTCGTCCCGGCGGAAGCCGGGATCCAGGCTGACTCTCCGCGGGCGCGGCCTCCGGAATGGATCCCGGCTCTCGCCCGGACGAGCGGTTCAAAAATACAAGCGCACCCCCCACATCCCGCCGATGGCTCTCGCCCAACCCAGCCTGTTCGACACACAGCCGCAGCTGCCGGAGGGCTTCCGCTACGAGCCTGAGATCATCACGCCGGATGAGGAGCAGGCGCTCGTCGCGCACTTCGAGGCCCTGGCCTTCAAGGCCTTCGAGTTCCACGGCTTCCTCGGCAAGCGCCGCGTCGTCTCCTTCGGCTGGCGCTACGACTTCAACGGCGGCGGACTCGGGCGCGCCGAGGACGTCCCCGACTTCCTTCTGCCGCTGCGCGAGCGGGCCGCGGCGTTCGCGGGCCTGCCCCCCGACACCCTCGAGCACGTCATGGTCAGCCAGTACCCGCCGGGCGCCGGCATTGGCTGGCACAAGGACCGGCCCGACTTCGACAAGGTTATCGGCGTCTCGCTCGCCGCGCCGGGCCTGTTCCGCCTGCGCCGCCGCCGCCAGGGCGGCTTCGATCGCGCCGCGTTGACCGTGGAGCCCCGCTCCGCCTACGTCATCGACGGCCCTGCCCGCCGCGAGTGGGAGCACTCCATCCCGCCGGTGGAGGCCCTGCGCTACTCGGTGACCTTCCGGACCCTGCGGGCCCGCGCGAGAGCCAGATCCATCCCCGCTCGTCCCGGCGAATGCCGGGAGCCAGACTGACTCTTCGCTGTCCCCGCCTCCGGCGGGTGCTGGCTTTCGCCGGGATGAGCGGTTTGGGGGCGGGAGTTGCGGCAGAGCCGATGTTGTGACACCCCTCCGCCGACCTTTCGGAAGGACCGCCATGCCCGACCCGCAACCCGGATCCGTGTACGAGCTCGCCCACGAGGCCGAGGTGGAGAACCTGGCGACCTTCGCGGTGCTGGTGGACAACGAGCCGGGCGT
>NZ_DATAGM010000058.1:0-5265 GCF_036263695.1 Phenylobacterium sp. | reverse complement strand
GCGTGCCGGGCGTCGTCGCCTCGGCCAAGGCCACGGCGGGCGTCATCCTTGCAGATCTCGCGCGGCAGGAGGCGGCCTGATGGACGCCGTCGTCGCACATGGACAGGCCTCAATCGAGAAGGGCTCGAAGAGCTTCCGGACCGCGTCCAAGCTGTTCGGACCCCAAATGCGGGAGGACGCCTGGCTGCTCTACGCCTGGTGCCGCCGCTGCGACGACGAGATTGACGGCCAGGAGTACGGGTTCGGCGCGACCCAGATGGACCTACCCGAGCGCCGCCGGCGGCTCGAACGGCTCCACCGGCTGACCCGGGCCGCCCTCGCCGGACAGACGATGGACGACCCGGACTTCGCCGCGTTCCAGCGGGTCGCCCTGCGGCGCGGCCTGGAACCGCGCTGGCCGCTCGCGCTCCTGGAAGGCTTCGCCATGGACGTGGACGGGCGAAGCTACCGCACCATCGACGATACGCTCGAGTATTGCTTCGGCGTCGCGGGGGTCGTCGGGGTGATGATGGGCAAGATCATGGGCGTGAAGGACCCCGCCGTCCTGCGCCGCGCCCAGGACCTCGGATTGGCGTTCCAGCTCACCAATATCGCCCGCGACATCTACGAGGACGCGGCCGCGGGCCGCGTCTACCTCCCCGCCGATTGGTTGGCCGAGGTCGGCGTCGCCGCCGATCCCAAAGCGGTCCGCGCGCCGCAGAACGCCGCGGCCGTCCACACGGTGGCCCTGCGCGTCCTGAAGTGCGCTGACGCCTACTATGCCTCGGCCAGGCGAGGGCTGCGCGGACTCCCCGCCCGCGCGGCCCTCGCTGTCGCCGCCGCCCGCGGCGTCTATCGTGAGATCGGCCGGATAGTGGCGCGCGGCGGCCCCGCCGCCCTGCAGACCCGAGCCTCCGCGAGCAAGCCGGTCATGGTCTGGTTGTTGTTCCGGGGCGTGGGCCTGACCGCCTGGAGCTTCTTGGAGCGGCTTCGGCCGCCAGAGCCCCGGCCTCCGCTCTGGACGAAGGTTTAGGCGCCCGACGGCAGACGCCACCATGGCAGGCCTGGCTTTCGGTGATGGGTCAGGTGAAAGCACCCGAAGTGGTAGCAGGTGGCTAGCGAGACCAGCCAGGGATGGCCGAGCGATCGCGCGCGGTGCTCGTCGGCGAACCCCAGCGCCTCGCGTCGGTGCGGCAGGTAGGTGCCGAAAGCGAACAGCTGCAACGACGACAGCAGCGCCGGGGCGGCCCAGAACACCAGCAGGTGCACGAGAGAAGCTTCGGCCAGCAGATAGGCGGCGATGACCCCACACAGCACCGCAAGCTCACGGAGGCCGAAGTAGCGCCGGAAGAAGGCCAGGTACCAAGACCAGAACCCCTGCCGCTCGGCGTCGAGGAAGTCCGGATCGTCGGCAGAGCCGGGGCTCGCGTGGTGGGCGTGGTGCTTGGGCGCCAGGCCGTCGAACCAGAAGCCGGCGTAGAGCGCCAGCGCCAGCCGGCCGACGGCGCGGTTGAGACCGGCTCGGCCGGGCGCTAGCGAGCCGTGCATCGCATCGTGCGCGATGATGAAGAGACCGACGCTGAGCCAGGTCTGGACGACCAGAACCAGTGGAACCAGAATCCAGTCGGCGGCGCCCCAACGGTGGAAGAACACGCCCCAGACATGCAGCGAGAGCCAGGCCGTGAGGATCGCCGCTGCGAGAGAGAGGCCGATCAGCCCCTGGCGGGACGCGCTCACCTGGATTTCCGCAGCTTGCGCGCCATCGCCTTCACGTCGCCCGGCCAGAGCAGGCCGAACGCCACGCAGCCTTCTTTGGTGGCGCGCGCGTGATGCAGCCGGTGCGCCTGGACGATCCTGCGCATGGGGCCACGCGCCGCCAGTGGCCGCAGGCCGAACCGACCATGGATGAGGCCGTCATGGACCAGCGCGTACACCGCGCCATAGGCGGTGACCCCCGCCCCGGCCCACCAGAGAGGCTCGGCTCCGGGCGCCGCTCCCAGCACGAACAGGGTGATAGCCACGCTCGCAAACAGCAGGCCGAAGAGGTCGTTGAGCTGCGGCCCCTCGCGGCCAGGCTGATGATGCGCCCTGTGCAGCCGCCAGAGTGGGCCATGCATCAGGTAGCGGTGCGCGGCCCAAGCGACAGGTTCCATGAGGACGAATCCTAGGATGAAGGAGGGCGCGCTAGGTGGCATCGGAAAACCTATGGCGCAGCGAGCGCCTGCCCCATCAGCACATCCACGAAACCACCGACAGCGGCCAGACCTGGCCCGCCGTGGGCGAGGGCCGCTTTGGCGCTCTCGAGCCGGCCCGTGGCCCTGCGCCGCGCGCCCTGCTCACCGATCACCGAAATTACATTGGCCGCGCCTTTCGCCACCTCCTGCGCATCGGCGATGTCGTCGAGCGCCTGAAACGCCAGCCCCAGTTCCTCAGCGAACAACCTGAGAGAGGCCCTCTGCTCGACGTTGGCTTCGGCGACCACAGCCGCCACTTCCACTGCTGCGACGAACAGTGAGCCTGTCTTACGGCGGTGAAGTTCGTCGATGTCCAGAGCGCTGAGCGCCATGCCCCGTCGCAAGTCGATCTCCTGCCCCCCGGCCAGACCATCCGCTCCGATCGTCGCCGAGAGGATGCGCACGAGTTCACACCTGGCCGGGTCGCTCAGCCCCGGCGCCTTCGCAATCAGGGCGTAGGCCTCCGAGATCAGCGCCACGACAGTCAGGGCCGCCACCTCCTCGCCGAACGCGGCATGGACGGTGGGCTGCCCCCGCCGTTCGGCGGCGTCATCCATACAGGGCAGGTCGTCCAGCACCAGCGACGCCGCATGCACCAATTCGAGCGCGCAGGCCGGCGACATCACGGCGCTGAGCTCGGCGCCGAGGTGCTCAGCGCAAAGCACCGCCAGGAGGGGACGGATGCGCTTCCCGGGAGACACCACCGCGTAGCGCATGGCGCTGCGAAGCCGGGGCACGGGAAACGACGAGACATGGACGATCGCCCGCAGCGACGCCTCTATGTCGGCTCGTCGGCGGGCGAGTAGGTCAGGCGCGGGAAGGCCCGCAGACATGTTCGCCTCCATGGGCGACCCTCTCGCCCGCTTCTACAGTATACCAACTGTGATATAGAACGATTGGAGATGACAAGCGGCTTTGAGTGGGAGCGACGCATGAGCGGAGAGGCCAGCCCGATCCTCACGCGTAAGGACGAGCACCTCGACCTCGCCCTCGCCCAACAGGCGACGGCGCGGAGAAACCCGTTCGACGCGTTCGGCCTGCCGCACTGCGCCCTTCCCGAACTCGACCTCGATGACGTCGACCTCACTACGAGCTTCCTGGGCCGCCCGCTCTCCCTGCCCTTCGTGGTCAGCTCGATGACCGGCGGCCCCGCGAGAGGGGCGAAGATCAACGCCAATCTCGCCGCCGCCGCCGAGGCGCTGCAGATCCCGTTCGCCGTCGGATCGCAGCGGGTGGCCCTCGAAGGCTCCCGCGCCGACGGTCTCGGCCTGGAATTGAGGCGCGTGGCGCCGACTATTCCGATCTGGGGCAACTTCGGCGCCGCCCAGCTGCTGCAGGGCTATGGGATCGACGAGGCGAGGCGAGCGGTGGAGATGATCGGGGCGGACGCGCTCATCATCCATCTCAACCCGCTCCAGGAGGCGGTCCAGCCCGGTGGCGACACTCGCTGGCGCGGCGTGCTCGAAGCGCTGGAGAGACTGGCGAACCGGTTGGAGGTTCCCCTGATCGTCAAGGAAGTCGGCTATGGCCTCTCCTCCGGGGTCGCCCGTGTGCTCGCCGATGCGGGGGTCGCCGCCGTAGACGTGGCCGGCGCGGGAGGCACGGCCTGGGCCCTGATCGAAGGCGATCGGGCGCGCTCCGACGCCGCCGCCGAGACCGCCAAAGCCTTCGATGGGTGGGGCATCCCCACGCCTCGGGCGATCCGCTCGGTTCGCACGGCCTGCGCAGATCTGCCTTTGATCGGCTCCGGCGGCATACGCAACGGGGTAGACGCCGCGAAAGCCATCGCCCTCGGCGCGGACCTGGTCGGACAGGCCGGTCAGGTGCTGCCGGCGGCGATGGTCTCGCCCGAGGCGGTGGTCGGCCACTTCGAAGTCATGGCGCGGCAGTTGCGCATCGCCTGCTTCGTCACGGGCTGCCCCAATCTTTCCGTACTCCGCGAGCTGCCGCTGGGTCCGGCCTGACGCGTTGCGGTTCCTCTTCGCCACCTTCGAAGGGGGCGGCCATGTGCCGCCGGCCCTGATGGTCGCCCGGCGGCTCGCAGACGACGGCCACGACGTGTTGCTTCTCAGCGACGAGGCGAACCGTGCGGCGGCTCGCGCCCAGACACTGAGCTTCACGCCGTGGGCGACGGCGCCAAACCGCCTGCGCGCCGGGCAGGCGGACGATCCGGTGCGCGACTGGCGCAGCGCCTGGCCGCCGGCTGTCGTGCGCGCAGTCTGCGACGCGGTGATCACCGGCCCCGCCGCCCGCTACGCTGTGGACGCAGCTGAGGTCATCGATGCGTTCCGGCCGGACATCGTGGTCAGCAACGAACTCCTTTTCGGCGTGATGGCGGCCGCCGAAGCGCGCAGCGTGCCGCTGGCGCTGCTGACGGGGAACGTCTGGTGCTTTCCGACCCGCCCGGATCTGCCGCCATTCGGGCCGGGGTTCCCGCCGGCTCGAGGCCGCTTCGGACGCGGACGGGAGCAGACCAGCCGCAAGTGGATCGCCGGCCTCTACGATGCGGGTCGTACGGACCTCAACGCGGCCCGAGCGAACCTCGGCTTGCGCCCACTCGCGCGTACGCTGGATCAGCTCGACGCGGCTGACCTGATCCTGATCGGGGCGAGCCAGGTATTCGACTACGACGCATCGGCGCCACCGCCATTCGCGTACGCCGGCCCGCTGATCGCCGTCCCAGAGTGGGCGGCCGCCCGCCCGCCGCCGGACCTGGCAGGTGACGGCCCGCTGGTGCTCGTCTCCTTCAGCACCACCTTCCAGAACCAGGCTGAAATCGTCGCCAGGTGCATTCGGGCGCTGAAGAAGCTCCCCGTCCGCGGCCTTGTCACCCTAGGCCCAGCCGTCGATCCCAAGGGCCTTCCTAGTGCGCCGAACGTCACCGTGGTGGAGAGCGCATCGCACGACGCCGTCATGCCTCACTGCGCCGCTGTGATCTGCCACGCCGGCCATGGGACGGTGGTGCGCCCGCTCATGAACGGCGTTCCCGTCGTCTGCATCCCCACGGGCCGCGATCAGCCGGAGAACGCCGCCCGCATTGCCTGGCGTGGCG
>NZ_DATAGM010000057.1:0-2259 GCF_036263695.1 Phenylobacterium sp. | reverse complement strand
ATCCTCGTCGGCCACTCCATGGGCGGGATGATCGCCGCCGAGATGGCCGCGGTGCAGCCCAACGACATCTCGCGCCTGGCGCTGATCGCCCCGGCCGGGCTGTGGATGGACGAGCACCCGATCGCCGACCTGTTCGCCATGATGCCCTACGAGGCGCCGGCGCTGTTGTTCCACGACGCCGAGGCCGGCGCGGCCATGCTGACCGCCGGCCGCAACGTGGAGGATCCCAACTTCCTGCAGACCTACCTGGTGACCAACGCCCGTCAGCTGGGCATGGCCGGGCGGATCCTCTTCCCTATCCCCGAGCGGGGGCTCTCAACGCGCCTCTACCGGATCAAGGCCAGGACAGTGGTCGTCTGGGGCGACAGCGACCGGATGATCCCGCCGCCCTACGCCCACGCCTTCAAGCGCGCCATCGCCGGCGCTGAGCTGGTCTCCATTCCCGAGGCCGGGCACATGGTGGTGCTGGAGAAGCCCGCGGAGGTCGCGCAGGCGATCGCGCGGCTGGCCTAGGCGACCCGTCGAGGCCGTCCGGCGGCGTAGATCCGGTGGGTTTCCGGCCGCGGCGGACATCCGCGAAATGAGTAATCAGCCGAGTAACTGCGCGCTTTCTGCAACTTCGCCGTCAGCGGCAAATCACCTAGTGGCCAAGTTCTGAGCTTCACCGGCTCAGCGACCGTCGGCCCATAGCCGTCGGCGAGTGTCTACTGGGGGATAGTAATTTGCAGTTCAGTTTCGGGCGGCCGCTGATGGCGGCCGTGCTCGTGCTTGCGCCTGCGACGCAGGCGATCGCGCACACCAATTCCATCGGCTACGAGAGCGCCGGTCCCGGCGCCATCACCTTCTGGTACGGGTCCTGGCACGATGACGTGCCGTTCACCGAGGGCTCGTTCCAGCTGCAGGGCGTGGACGTGGCCTACGACGAGACGGTCAGCTTTTCGCTGCTGTCGAATGACAAGCCGGCCGGCTTGATCGACGGCGAGACCAACTTCTTCTCGAATGGAAGCAGCCTGACCGGCACGCCGAGCGGCGGCACCTACACGTGGCAGGGCGTGTCCTTCACCGGCCTCTCCGCGGGCACCTACACCTTCACCTACATCCCGATCGCCTCCCCCACCGCCGAGTGGGAGCCGGCCGACTCCATCATACTCTCGAGCACCGTTTCGCTCAGCGCCGAACTCATCGGCGAGCCCGAGGTCGGCACCATCGACACCTCGAAGGAGACCTTCACCCAGGAGGACGCGGAAGCGGCCGCCGGGCGGCCGCTGGTGTTCGACGGCGGCACGCTCGCGCCAAGCCAGTCCATGACCTTCGACCAGTCGGCGACGCTGAACGCTGACGGCGGCACGGTCGACAGCTCCAACGGCGACCTGGCCTTCACCGGGCCGATCGAGGGCGACGGCGCGCTCACCAAGAAGGGGGCCGGCACCGTCACCCTGACCGGCGCCAACGCCTACCGCGGCGGCACGACCATCCAGGGCGGCACGCTTGTGGGGAACTCCCAGAGCCTGCAGGGCCAAATCGTCAACAACGCCAACCTGGTGTTCGAGCAAGCCAACGACGGCGTTTTCACCGGGACCATCTCCGGCGCCGGCACGCTGAACAAGAATGGCGGCGGCGTGCTCACCCTGACCGGCGCCCACACCTACACCGGCGGCACGAGCATCCAGGGCGGCACGCTGGCGGGAAACACCCAGAGCCTGCAGGGGCCGATCGTCAACAACGCCAATCTGGTGTTCAACCAGGCAAGCAACGGCGCCTTCACCGGGACTATCTCCGGCACGGGCACGCTGAACAAGAACGGCGCTGGCGTGCTCACCCTGACCGGCGCCCACAGCTACACCGGCCCGACGTTCGCCAATCAAGGCGTGCTGGTGATCAACGGCCAGGTCGGCAGTTCGCCGGTCAACATCCTCTCAGGCGCGCGCCTGGGCGGTACGGGCCGCATCGGCGGCCTCACCGTCCAGAGCGGCGGGGCGGTCACGCCGGGCAACTCGATCGGGACGCTGCAGGTCGCGGGCCCGGTGACCTTCCAGGCCGGCTCGGTCCTCCAGATCGAAGCCAACGCCGCCGGCCAGTCCGACGTCATCGCCGCGACCGGCCCGGCCACCCTGCAGGGCGGCACGGTCCAGGTGCTGGCGGAGGCCGGCGCCTATCAGCCGGTCACCACCTACAAGATCCTGACCGCTAGCAGCGTGGGCGGCCAGTTCGCCGGCGCGACGTCCAACCTCGCGTTCCTGACGCCCCTGCTGTCTTACG
>NZ_DATAGM010000056.1:0-2235 GCF_036263695.1 Phenylobacterium sp. | reverse complement strand
GGTTCATTGCAGATCGCTCCGGCGCCACCGCCATCGAATACGGTCTGATCGCCGCCCTCATCGCGGTGGCTTGCATCGGCGGCCTGATCGCTTTCGGGGACGCGCTGCTCGCCTGGTACCAGAACATCCAGCAAGGCGTGGCCAACGCCTAGGTCTCAAGCGCGATCCGGCGCAAACAGAAAGAGGGCCGCCGCCGAAGGGCAGCGGCCCTCTTTCTGTCTGGGCGCCGGCGCCGTGGCTAAGGAAGCGTTCACCGTGTCGAGGCAAGGTCGGCGACGGAGCCCGACAGGAGGATAACCTTGGCCCTCATCCAGTCCGCGCTCGTCTTCGTCTTCCCGGCGATGGTCATCGTGGCCGGGCTGAAGGACCTGACGAGCTACACCATTCCGAACTGGATCTCGCTGGTGCTGATCGGGACCTTCTTCCCGGCCGCCCTATTGCTGGGCCTGCCGCCGGAGGCGATCGGCGTTTCAGCCGCGGTTGGCGTGGCCGCCCTGTTGGGCGGCATGGTGATGTTCGCGCTCGGCTGGATCGGCGGCGGCGACGCCAAGCTGTTCGCCGCTTCGGCGCTGTGGCTCGGCTGGCCGGCCTTCGTGCCCTTCCTGCTGATCACCTGCGTGATGGGCGGGGCGCTCGCCGTCGCGCTGCTGTTCCTGCGGTCCAACCAGCTGCAGGCCTTCGTGCCGAGCAATCCGCGCTGGCTGTTCCGGCTGGCCACCAAGGGCGAGAACGTGCCCTACGGCGTGGCCATTGCGGTCGGCGCCCTGGCGGCGTTTTCCACCTCCACCCTGGGGGTCGCCTTCGCCGGGCTTTTCTAAGCGCAGCTTTAGCCCGCGTTAACTATGCCCCCGCAACACTGAGCACGCCGCCAGAAGAGGGGCTTTCTGTGCGCGTCAGGGTCGAAGGCCCACGGCGCCGCCTGTCACCCGTCGCCGGGAGCCGTGTACGAATCCATGGGCGCCGCACGCATCGCCATTCTCGCCGTCGCAGCCGCGGCGGCCATCGCGCTGGCCTTCCTCGTCCGAGGGATGATGGCTCCGGACACGCCGGAGGCCACGGTCGCCGCTGCGCCGATGGCGCCGCCGCCCAAGCCCATGGCCCGCGTGCTGGTCGCCAAGAAGGATCTGCCCGTTGGCTATCGCATCACCGCGGTGGACCTGGGCTGGCAGGAATGGCCGGTCGAATCACTCAATCCGACGTTCGTGACCGACGGCGGCAAGCCAAAGGTCTCCCCGCCCGACGGCGTGAAGAAGGTCGCCAACCAAGCCTCCGAGGCCGCCCAGAGCCTGGTCAGCGCCGACGAGCCGATGAAGGCCTTCGACGGCGCCATCGTTAAGGAGCCGATCCTGGCCGGCGAGCCGCTGACCCCGCGCAAGGTCGTGCGCGGCGGCGAGGGCGGCTACATGGCCGTGGTGCTCTCCCCCGGCATGCGGGCGGTCTCGATCCCCGTCACCAGTGAGACTGGCGCCGGCGGGTTCATCCTGCCGGGCGACCGGGTCGACATCCTGCAGAGCCGCGCCCAGGACGGCGACAAGGGCTACCTCACCGAGGTCCTGATGCAGAACGTCAAGGTGCTGGCCATCGATCAGCGCACCGAGCCGGACAAGGAAGCCAGGACCATCGTCGGCGGCGTCGCCACCGTCGAGGTGGCGGCGGCCGACGTGGAGGTGCTCGCCAGAGGCCGCTCGCAGGGCGAGATGATGCTCGCGCTGCGCCCCTATTCCGACATCGGCGGCCCGACCCGCCGGGGCGGCCTGGGCGCCAATCAGACCGTGCGCATCGTCCGCGCCGGCGACGTCAACGAGGTGGCTGTCAGATGAGCCTGAAGCGTATCGCCCTGGCGCTCGCCGCGCTGCTGGCCGCAGCCGGGCCCGCCGCAGCCCAGGACGGCCGAGCCCAGACGGGCAACCCGGCAGTGATCCGCGTGGATCTGGCCGGCGGCCCCGCCTCCCAGGCCCTGTCCCTGCCGCGCGGCAAGTCGGCGATCATCGAGCTGCCGGTGGACGCCCGCGACGTGCTGGTGACCAACCCGGCGGTGGCCGACGCCGTGCTGCGCACCCCGCGCCGGATCTATGTGCTGGGCGTGGCCTCCGGCCAGACGGACGCAGTGTTCTTCGATTCCGCCGGCCGACGCCTGCTGTCGCTGGACATCCGCGTCGACCAGGACACCTCCGCCGTCGCCAACTCCATCAACCGGATCCTCCCGCGCGCCAATGTGCAGGTGGATGCGATGAA
>NZ_DATAGM010000055.1:0-1851 GCF_036263695.1 Phenylobacterium sp. | reverse complement strand
CCAGGTCCGGGTGGCCCGGCGCGGCGGCCAGCGCACGGTCCCAGAAGGGGAGCGAGTTGCGGCCGCGGTCGTGCTCCAGCCGCGCACGGCCGTGCAGCGCGCCGAGGGTCGGGCGGATGGAGAGGCTTCGATCCAGCGCCTGCGCGGCGGCGTCCGCCTCGCCCGCCTCCGCGTGGGCCAGGCCAAGGCCGTGCCACGCGCCGGGGCGGTCGGGCGCGAGCTCGCAGGCCCGGCGGTATGCGGCGATGGCGGCGTGCGGATGGCCGGCCTTCAGCGCCACCCGCCCGAGGTTCAAGTGGGCGTCCACCAGGTTCGGCGCGACCTCCAGGGCGCGTCGAAAGGCGGCCAGGGCCGCGTCCGTCTCGCCTTGGGCGTCCAGCACGTTGCCGTAGCTGTTGATCAGGTTGGGATCGTTGGGGGCGGCCTTCAGCGCCGTCTCCAGCCGCTGGCGCGCGATGTCCGGTCGGCCGAGCCGCAGGTGGGCCAGCCCCGCCAGCTGTAGCGCCGGGAGCAGGCCGGGCTGCCCTTTGAGGAGCGCGTCGGCGAGCCGGGCGGCGGCGGCGAAGTCGCCGGCCCGAAAGGCGGCCTGCGCCTGGGCCATGCCGGTCATCGCGCGGCCCGAAGGCCTTCGATGTAGGCGACGAGCTGGCCGTACGCCGCCTCGTCGCCATAACGGCAGCCGGTGGTCTGCATCGCCCCGCCGACCGTGCGCTGCATCAGGATCGCGGGATGGGCCGGAGCGTCGGGCAGGGTGACGACGTACGACGGCGTGCCGCTGCGGTGATTGAGGAAGCGGTAGGGCTCGCCGGGCGAGGGCGCCTGGGCGAAATCCGGCTGGGCGGCGATCTCGGAGGCCAGCACGTCGAAGCCTTTGGCGCAGTCGAGCGCGGTGGGCGCAGGCGCGGGCGCCGGGGCCTGAGCCTTCTGGGCGGCCGGCCCGCAGGCGGCGAGGAGGGCCGCCAGGGCTGCGGCGGCCCAGGGCCTCACGCCAGCTCGACCCGGTAGCTTTCGATGACGGTGTTGGCCAGCAGCTTGTCGCACATCGCCTTGACCTCGGTCTCGGCGGCGGCGCGGTCCTGGGCGGCCAGGTCGAACTCGATGGTCTTGCCGACCCGCACGTGCTCGACGCCGGTCCAGCCGAGGCCGTGCAGGGCGTGCTCGACGGCCTTGCCCTGCACGTCGAGGACGCCGGGCTTCAAGAAAACATGGACCTTGGCGCGCACTAGTGGAGGCCTCCTTGGATGACCGTCGGCATCTCCTTCATGATGCCGAGCCGGCGGGCGACTTCGGTGTAGCTCTCGATGACGTTGCCCAGGTCGCGCCTGAAGCGGTCCTTGTCGAGCTTCTCGTTGGTGGCGCTGTCCCACAGCCGGCAGCTGTCGGGGCTGATCTCGTCGGCCAGGATCACCCGGGCGAAGTCGCCCTCCCAGATGCGGCCATACTCGATCTTGAAGTCCACCAGGGTGATGCCGACGGCGCCGAACATGCCGGTGAGGAAGTCGTTCACCCTGAGGGTGAGCGCCATCATGTCGTCGATCTCCTGCGTCGAGGCCCAGTTGAAGGCGGTGATGTGCTCCTCCGCGACCATCGGGTCGTGGAGCTTGTCGTCCTTGTAGTAGAACTCGATGATCGAGCGCGGCAGCGGCTGGCCTTCCGGCAGGCCAAATCGCGTCGACAGGCTGCCGGCGGCGATGTTGCGGCACACTACTTCCAGCGGAATGATCTCCACCTCGCGGATCAGCTGCTCGCGCAGGTTCAGCCGGCGGATGAAGTGGTTCTGGATCCCGATCGAGTTCAACCGGGTCATGATGTACTCGCTGATCCGGTTGTTGATGACGCCCTTGCCTTCCA
>NZ_DATAGM010000054.1:0-7611 GCF_036263695.1 Phenylobacterium sp. | reverse complement strand
TGGCCCGCGCCCGCGACCTGCCCACGGCCGACCTCGTCCTGATGAGCTACGCCCTGGCCGAACTTCCGCCGGCGGCTCAGGATGGCGCCGTCGACGCCCTTTGGGGGGCGACCGCCGGGCTGCTGGCGATCATCGAGCCGGGTACGCCGGCGGGGTTTGCGCGCCTGCGCCAGGCCCGCAGCCGACTGAGCGCCGCCGGCGCGCGGATCGTCGCGCCCTGCCCGCACGAGGCCGCCTGCCCGCTGCTGGAGGGCGACTGGTGCCACTTCGTCCAGCGCCTGCCCCGCAGCCGCGACCACCGGATAGCCAAGGCCGCCGACGCCCCGTTCGAGGACGAGAAGTTCGCCTACCTCGTGGCCGCTCGGGAGCCGGTGGAGATCGCCCCGCGCGGGGCCCGTGTCCTCGCCCCGCCGCGGGCCGGCAAGCCGGGGATCGAGCTCAAGCTCTGCACTCCCGATGGCGCGGTGGAGACCCGCTTCGCCCCCAAGCGCGACAAGCCGGGGTTCGCGATCGCGCGGCGGCTGGACTGGGGCGATGCGCTCCCCTCCACCGCTCGTCCCGGCTTGCGCCGGGATGAGCGGACATAAGGAACCGCTTGCCGATCCCTGTTCGGCTGTAGAGGTTGCCGCCGACCAACGAGACAGGGAGCCGTCCATGCCCAAGAGCCGCGAAGTCCACCTGATCCAGCGCCCGACGGGCGAGCCCAAGCCCGAGGACTTCGCCCTCGTCGAGCGGGACGTTCCGGACGCCGCCGACGGCCAGGTGCTGATCCAGAACCTGTTGATGAGCGTCGATCCGGCCATGCGGCCGAGGCTCACCGCCGGCCAGGCGCTGAACGAGACGATGATGGGCGGCGCGCTGGGCCGGGTGGTGCAGTCCAAGCACCCGGATTTTGCGGTCGGCGACCTGGTCTCCAACCGCCTGGGCTTCCGCGAGTACTTCGTCTCCGACGAGAAAGGGCTTTCCAAGCTGACGCCGCAGCCCGACCTGCCTCTGACGGTACACATGCACGCCCTGGGCGGCACCGGCTTCACCGCCTACGGCGGCATTCTGCACATCGGCCAGCTGAAGGAGGGCGAGCAGGTGTTCGTCTCCACCGCCGCCGGCGCGGTGGGCTCGGTGGCGGCCCAGATCGCCAAGATCAAGAACTGCTACGTGGTCGGCTCCACCGGCTCCGACGACAAAGCCCAGTGGCTGAAGGACGAGGTCGGGCTGGACGCGGTGATCAACTACAAGAAGGAGCCGATCCGCAAAGCCGTCGAGGCGGCCACGCCCAAGGGCATCGACGTCTACTTCGACAACGTGGGCGGCGAGCACCTGGAGGCGGCGCTGCGCCGGATGAACACCCTCGGCCGGATCCCGGTCTGCGGCTTCATCTCCGGCTACAACTCCGGCCACTCTACGGTGAGCAACCTCTCCAACATCATCTACAGCCGGGTGATGCTGCGCGGCTTCGTGGCCACCGACTTCATGCACATGCGCGGCGACTTTGAGCGCGACATGGCCCAATGGCTGCGTGACGGGCGGATGAAGTACCAGGAGACGGTCCGCGACGGCATAGAGAACGCCGCCGGGGCCCTCATCGGCCTGATGCGTGGCGAGAACGCCGGCAAGATGCTGGTGCGCCTGGCGGAGTAGCGCGCCGCCCTCAGGTGGTCTCGGGCTGCGGCGACGCGGCCTGGGCCTTCCGGCGGCTCGCGTTGCGGGCCCGGGCCTCGTAGTCCTTCGACATCGTGTGGATGAAGGGTCCGGCGAAGTCGATGAAGGCCCGGATCCGCGGCACGTCCTTCAGGTCCGCCCGCGTCAGCAGCCACAGGTTGATGTAGGCGCCCTCGGGGATGATGCAGCGGACCAGGTCCGGGTCGGGTTCGGCGATGGTGGTGGCCATCGGCCCGATCCCCAGGCCTGCCCTGATGGCGGATTGCAGGCTCGTCAGGGTGTTGGCCCGGCAGCGGATCTCGGCCTCGCCGCCGTGCTCCAGCATGAAGGCGTAGCCGGGCAGCCGGGCGATCCGCGGGCCGTCCGGACCGATCAGGCTGTGCTTCTTCAGCTCCTCCGGCCGCGTGGGGGCGCCGTGGGCGTCCGCGTAGCTGCGCGAGCAGTAGAGGCCGAACGTGATCTCCGACAGCTTGCGCGCGACCAGATCGGAGTCCGGCAGCTTGCCGCCGGCCCGCAGGGCGACATCGGCCTCCCCGTCCTCGATGGAAAGGGCGTCGTCGGTGATGGCCAGTTCGATGGTCACTTCGGGATAGAGCCGCCGGAACTCGGCCACCGCCGGGATCAGCACCATGTTGGCGACCGCCTCGGAGGCGGTGACGCGGATGCTGCCGGCCAGGCCCCGCTGGTGCGCGGCGGCGCGGCTGGCCAGCGCCTCGGCCGCGCGTTCCACCTTCTCGGCCTCGGCGAGCAGGTCTTGGCCCGCCTCGGTGAGCCGCGAGCCGGACTGGCCGCGCTCGAAGAGCTTCAGTTTGAGGTCGGTTTCCAGCGCTTCCAGGCGGCGCGCGGCCGTGGTCTGGTTGACCTTCAGCACCTTGGAGGCCGCCAGCGTGCTGCCTTCCCTGGCGACCGCCAGGAAGACGCGTAGATCGTTCCAGTCGTACATGAGCCGCCCCGCTCTGCAGCTTTGCAGACCCAGCCTGCAGTATCGCTGATTTACGGGCAAGGGGCCGACCATTAATTCGCCGCCACCTGGAGCGGCGCCGCCGTTCGCCTCGAAACGCCGAACGGACCGCAGACCATGAAGCTCTATTGCGACCCGATCTCGACCACCTCGCGCCCGGTGATGCTGTTCATCGCCGAGACCGGCCTGCCGGTCGAGCTCGTCCACGTGGACCTGATGAACGGCGGCGCGGCCGCGCCCGACTACCTGGCGATCAACCCCAACGGCTGCGTGCCCTTCCTGGTGGACGGCGACTTCGCCCTCGGTGAGTCCTCGGCGATCCTGAAGTACCTGGCCGAGGTCGCCGGCTCCCCCGCCTATCCGACCGAGCTGAAGGCGCGGGCCCGGGTGAACGCGGCGATGGATTGGTTCTACACCAACTTCCACGAGTACTACTGCCTGATGGCCGTCTACCCGAACTTCGGGATCCCGCACGGGATCGACGAGGTGCTGGCGCAGGGCATGGTCGCTTATGGCGAAGAGCACGCCCATCGCTGGCTGAAGGTGCTCGACGAGCACATGCTGGGCGGGCGGCCTTACGTCTGCGGCGAGGCGATCACCCTGGCCGACTACGCCGGCTCGGCCTTCGTCACGCTCGGCGAGGCGAGCGCCTTCGACCTGTCCGCCTATCCGAACATCGTCGCCTGGGTCGCCCGGATGAAGGCCCGCCTCCACTGGGACGCGGTCTACGCCGGCTTCTACGGGATGCTGAGCGCGATCCAGAGCCAGTCCCGCGTCACCGCCTGACCTTTCTTTCCCTTCCCTCAAGAACAAGACCCGCGCCCCTTCGGGCGCTGCGGGCGGAGCCTCCCCGATGACCTATTTGTCTCCCCGGCCGCTGGCCACCCACGACTTCTACGGCCCGATCCACAAGGGTCTGCGCTACGCCCTGACCCAGCTCCTGGTGCGGCTCGGCTGCGCCGACGCCCGCGACGGCGCCGGCCTGGCCCAGCTGATGGCCGACGTCCGCGCGATGCTGGACCTGTCGGCCCACCACCTGGACAACGAGGACCTGCACGTCCACGCCGCCCTCGAGGCGCGCGCCCCCGGCGCGAGCCTGCGGCTGATCCAGGCCCACGATCACCATCGGCTCTCGTTCGAGGAGATCGAGGTGCTGACCCGGCAGGTGGACCGTGCCGCCCCCGACGACCGGCCGGTGATGCTGCGCCACCTCTACCTGCGCTTCTCCGAGTTCGTCGCCGACGACCTGGCCCACATGGCCGAGGAGGAGCAGGTGATCCTGCCGGTGCTGCAGTCCCTGTTCACCGACGCCGAGCTGCAGGGCATCGAGGACCGGATCATGAGCGGCCTGTCGCCCGAGGACATGATCGGATTCGGCCGCATCCTGATTCCCGCCGCCAACCGCGAGGAGCGGATCGCCCTGCTCTCGGCCGTCCGCGCCAACGCCCCGGCCCCGGCCTTCGAGGCCATCCTCACCCTCTCGGCCAAGCCGACCCTGTCGGACGCCGACTGGTCGCACCTGGCCGCCGGCCTCGGCGTCGCGGCGTGAGCGGAGGAACCACGATGAAATGGCGTCCTCTGGAATGGGTCGTGGCGGCGGTGGTCGCCGTGGCCCTGGCCGCGACGGTGGCGGACACCGTCGTGGAGAAGGCTGAACGCATCGCGGCCGCGCCGGGCGCGACCGCGAGCTGAGCGCTCGCTCCAACCGCTCCCCCCTATTCATGGCCGGCTTCATGCCGGCCACCCATCCTGATGAGGTTGGCGCTGCCGCAACGGGCTGGGTCGCCGGGACCAGCCGGCGATCACCAGTTGAGGGGGGAGCGCGCAAGGCGACGCCGATATTGACATGAGACTATCGTCTCATTACAGCACTCCCATCGCACTTGCAGATGGGGGTTACCGACATGGCCATCAGCCCTGCTGAGATGGACCGGATGCTTGACGAACACTTCGGCTACGAGGTGCGCGACGACGTGGAGGGGGTGCTGGCCACCCTGACGGAGGACGTGGAGCACGACATCGTCGGCTCGCCCACCGGCCCGACCCACGGCCCCGAGGCGGCCCGCGGCTTCTACGAGAACCTGTTCGCGGACCTGTCCGAGGGTCAGGTGAAGAGCCTGCGCCGGCTGTACGGCGAGAATTTCATGGTCGACGACTCCGTCTGGCGGGGCCGCGCGACCGGCCGGCCGTTCGGACTCGAGGGCCGCGGCCGTCCGCTGGAGTTCCGGCTGCTGCACGTCCTGGAGTTCGCCGACGGCGGCAAGATCAAGCGCGAGAACGTCTGGCTGGACCTGGCCAGCATCATGCAGCAGCTGCCGCAGAACTAGGAATGGAGGCCAAGACGCCCGGCCGAGCGAACCAGCGCCGACGCACCCGCAAGGACCTTCTGGAGGCCGCCGGCCGCCTGCTCAAGGAGGGCCGCACGCCGACCCTCGAGGAAGTGGCCGAGGCCGCGCTGGTCTCGCGCGCCACCGCCTACCGCTACTTCCCCAGCATGGAGGCGCTGCTGCGCGAGGCGGTGCTGGACGTGCAGACGCCGGACGCGGAGACCCTGTTCGCGGGCGATCCGCAGACCGATCCGGTCGCCCGGCTGGAGAAGGTCGACGCCACGCTTTGCGACATGCTCGCGGCCAACGAGCCGGCTTTCCGGATGATGCTCGCCCACGCCATGGAGCGGATCGTGCGCGGCGAGACCGGCGACGGCGCGCCGGTCCGGCAGAACCGGCGCACGCCGCTGATCGAGGCGGCCCTGCAGCCCGCCCGCGCCGAACTCGACCCGAAGGCCGCCAAGCTGCTCGCCGACGCTCTCGCCATCCTGATCGGCACCGAGTCGCTGGTGGTGACGAAGGACGTCCTGCAACTCTCCGACGCCGAGGCGCGCAAGGTGCGGCGCTGGGCGATCCGGGCTCTGGTCGAGGCGGCGCGGAAGCCGGTTTAGAGCTCGATGATCGGCTGGAAGCCGCCGAAGATCATTCGCTTCATGTCGAAGGGCGATTCGTCGGGACCCTTCAGCCGCGGGTCGGCCATGACCTTGGCGTTGATCGCATCGCGCTGCTCGCGCGAGTCGTAGGTGATGAAGGAGAAGACCACGACCTCGTCGTCCTTCGCCTGCACCGCGCGGGGAAAGGAGGTCACTTCGCCGTAAGGCACGTCGTCGGCGACGCACTCCACGTAGGCGCGCGCCCCGTGCTCCTTCCAGATCTCGCCGGCCGTGCGAGCCATCTCCTTGTAGGCCTCCAGGTTGGCCTTCGGCACCGCCAGGACGTAGCCGTCGACATAGGACATGTGAGCCTCCTCTCGCTTCGATGACCGAAGGACGGTCGGGACGGACGCGATCCGACAGCGCCCGGACGAGGAGAGTCAAGCGAAGGGCGTATCGCCCATCCGCCGCCGCAGAGCCGCGACCTTGACCGCCGTGCGCTGCTGGCGCTGGGTCTCGATTGAGCAGGAGGTGACCCGGTCGATGACCGCGGCCAGCCTGGCCAGCTGCACCGGCTTGGCGAGGAAGGCCTGGAAGCCGAGGTCGAAGTAGGCGTCCGGCCGGCGGGTCAGCACGTCCGCGGTGACACAGACAGCAGGGGTCTCCCGGTTCGGGCCCGGTGCGCCCCGCAGCCGGCGCAGGGCGTCGAGGCCGCTCATCAGCGGCATGTGCAGATCGAGCAACACCGCATCGAAGGGCGAGCCGGCCAGCAGCTCGAGCGCCGCCTCGCCGTTCGGCGCCGTCGAGGCGGCATGGCCGAAGGCGCTGAGGGCCTGTTCAAGGACCTGCCGATTGCTCGGCTCGTCGTCGACGATGAGGATGCGCAGGTCCATGGGCTTCACTGGGGATTACGGATCACCGTGTCGGCCCGCCGCCGTTGCCGGAGTATGAAAATCGAGGGCCGCCGGCCCATTCCGCCGGGGCGGCTTACCCATCGCGTGGATATTCGCCGGCGAGCCGCTGCAGCGTCAGCGGATCGCGCTCGCCGGCGAAGAAGGCTTCCAGCGCTTGGCGGAACAGGGGCTCGTCGGGCGCGGCGTGGGCGAAGAGGGTCATCGAGGAGCAAAACTTCATGTCGTCCGGCGTCCCGAAGATCTCCCGCGCCGAGCGGCCGCGATGGTTCAGCACCGTCGCCACGCAGGCCCCCAGCCGGGGCCCGAGGATCGGATGGTCCAGATAGGCCCGGGCCTCGTCCAGGGAGCCGATGGCGTAGAACTGCGAGGTTTGGCTGAAGCCGAGGCCGGCGATCTGCGGGAAGACGAACCAGATCCAGTGACTGGTCTTGCGGCCGCGCTTCAGTTCGGCCAACGCCGCCTCGTAGGCGCTCGCCTGGGCGTCCACGAAGCGAGACAGGCGGAACGGGTCGGCGCTCACATCCGCCGCGCGGTGACGATGCGGACGGGGGCCTTCAGGATCTCGCCCTTCATGGCGCCGGTCCCTTTGTTGGGGTCCACGGGCAGGGCGAGGATCTTCTTCACTGTCTCCATGCCCTCGACCACCTTGCCGAAGGCGGCGAAGCCTTGGTTGTCGCCGCTCGCCTTCGGGTTTGCGTCCAGGTAGCTCTGGTCGCCAACGCAGATGAAGAAGTCGGACTTGGCCGTCCCCGGCGCGAAGCGGCCGAGCGCGATGGTCCCGTCGGTGTGGGAGAGGCCGGTCTTGGTGGTCGGCTCGTGGGCGATGGCGGGAAACTGGGCGACCTCAGGATTGCGGATGCCGCCCTGCAGCAGGCCGTAGTCGGCGTCGGTCGCTCCCGGCGGGCGCGAAGCGCGGTAGAACTCGGCGCCGTCGTACTTCCTGGCCTCCACGTAGCGCAGGAAGTTGGCGACGGTGATCGGCGCCTTGTCGGGGTAGAGCTCCAGGACGATGACGCCCTCGGCGGTGGTCAACGCCACCCGCACCGGCCCCGGGGCCTGGGCGAGGGCGGGCGAGGCGGCCAGGGCGGCGGCGAAGACGAGGAAGCGGCGGCGGGAGGACATGGCGTCAAATCTACTAGCGATCGTGGCCCGATGAA
>NZ_DATAGM010000053.1:0-11919 GCF_036263695.1 Phenylobacterium sp. | reverse complement strand
ACGTGCACCTTCGCCTCGCGCCAGGGCACGAACTGGCCGTCCAGCCAGATCCATCCGTCGCGGTCGTCAAAGGGAACGATAGACATGAGGGGGAAGCCTCCTTTCAGCGAGGTTCCCTTACAGCCTGCAGCCATGCTGGCAAAGCAATAGGCTCTGCGCGCCGATCCGCCGCGGCCATCGCCGACGAGCCGCAATCGGGCTATCTAAGTTGTTCATGAGCCTCGCCGAAATCGACCGGAAAGCCCGCCGTCACCTGATCGTCGTCGACGACGACGACCGGATCCGCGAGCTCCTCAAGCAGTACCTGGCGCGCGAGGGCTACCGGGTGACCACCGCCTCCGGCGGCGCGGCGGCCCGCAAGCTGATGGAGACCCTGGACTTCGACCTGGCGGTGTTCGACGTGATGATGCCGGGCGAGGACGGCTTCTCCCTCACCCGCTGGCTGCGCGAGCGCAGCGGGCCGGCGGGACGCACGCCGGTGCTGATGCTGACCGCCCGGGGCCTCCCGGAGGACCGCATCGAGGGGCTGAAGCTCGGCGCCGACGACTACCTGCCCAAGCCCTTCGAGCCGGAGGAGCTGCTGCTGCGCATCCAGGCCATCCTGCGCCGCTCCGGCGACCGGCCGACGCCGCAGGGGGCCCTGTCGCTCGGCCGCTGCCAGTTCGACCTCTCCCGCGGCGAGCTCAGCTGCGAGGGCGAACTCATCCGACTCACCGAGGGCGAGCAGCAGTTGCTGCGCACCCTCGCCCGCTCCCCGCACGAACCGGTCGACCGCCTGGAGCTGGCCAGGGACACCGTCGACCCGTCCGGCCGGGCTGTGGACGTCCAAGTGACCCGCCTGCGCCGCAAGATCGAGGCGGACCCGAAGGCGCCGCGCTACCTGCAGACCGTGCGCGGGGTCGGCTACATGCTGGCCCCGGACTGATGCGCCCGCGCCTGACCGCCCGGATCCTCGCCCGCTGGATCAAGCGGCGGCTGCCCACCAGCCTGTTCGGCCGCTCGCTGCTGATCATCATCCTGCCGGTGGCGCTGATGCAGGTGGCGGTCACCTGGGTGTTCTTCGACGCCCACTGGGAGACGGTGACCAGCCGCCTCTCCGAAGGCCTGGCGGGCGACGTCGCCTGGGCGGTGGAGAGCTATCAGGACGATCCCAGCCCCACAGCCTTCGCCCGCCTCTCCACCCGGGCCGAAGAGTCGTTGTCCCTCTCCATCGCCCTGCAGCCGGGCCGCACGCTGCCGGAGCGGCGGCGATACGCCCTGTTCGCCGTGCTCGACCGCTCCATCGAGCGGGCGCTGTCGGAGCGGCTGGACGCCCCCTTCTGGTTCGACACCACCCGCTACCCGGCCTACGTCGACATCCGCGTGCAGGTCGACGAAGGGGTGCTGCGGATCCTGGCCCCGCGCGACCGCGCCTACGCCACCCAGGGCCACATCTTCCTGCTGTGGATGATCGTCGCGACCATCCTGCTGACCGCCGTCGCCATCCTGTTCATCCGCAACCAGGTGCGGGCCATCGAGCGGCTGGCGGACGCCGCCGACAGCTTCGGCCGGGGGCTCGACGAGGCCGGCTTCAAGCCGCACGGGGCGCGCGAGGTGCGCAAGGCGGCCCACGCGTTCCTGGCCATGAAGAGCCGCATTCAGCGCCACATCGACCAGCGCACCGCCCTTCTAGCCTCGGTCAGCCACGACCTGCGCACGCCGCTGACCCGGCTGAAGCTCGAGCTGGCGCTGGCGGAGCCCAACAGCCGCACGGCCGAGATGAAGCGCGACCTGGCCGAGATGGAGCACATGATTGACGAATACCTCGCCTTCGCCCGCGGCGAGGGCGGCGAGGCGGTCGAGACCGTGCACCTGCGCAGCCTGATCGACGAGGTCAGCGAAGGCGCGGTGCGCGCCGGGGCCCAGGTCCGCGTCGCCGCCGACCCGGAGCTCACCGCGGCCGTGCGGCCGAGCGCCCTGAAGCGCGCCCTCTCCAACCTGGTGATGAACGCCGCCGTGCACGGCGAGCACGTGGAGGTCGCCGCCCGCACCCGCCCCGCCGGCGGCGTCGAGATCGTCGTCGACGACGACGGTCCCGGCATCCCTCCCGACCGGTACGAGGAGGCCTTCAAAGCCTTCTCCCGCCTGGACGAAGCCCGAAACCAGAACGAGAAGGGCGTGGGCCTGGGCCTCGCCATCGCCCGCGACGTCGCCCGCGGCCACGGCGGGGATGTCGAGCTGGGGCCGTCGCCGCTGGGGGGACTGCGGGCGGTGGTGAGGTTGCCGGGTTAAGCCCCCAGCTCCTTCGACCGCCGGGTCGCGGCCGCCACCGCATCGCGCAGCAGCGGCCCGAGGCCGCCCTCGCCCGTCAGCACCTCTAGCGCGGCCGCCGTCGTCCCGCCGGGCGAGGTCACCTGCTTGCGCAGCTCCGCCGGGTCGGCCCCGGTCTCCGCCAGCAGCGCTGCCGCGCCGGTGAGCGTCGCCCGCGCCAGCTTGCGCGCCTCGTCCGGCCCCAGTCCCACCGCCTCCCCCGCCGCTTCGAGCGCCTCGACGAAGGCATAAAGGTAGGCGGGCGACGACCCCGACACTGCAGTCGCCGCATGCATCAGCCGCTCGTCCGCCAGGTCGACGACCGTCCCCAGCGGCTCGAACAGGGCGTGGGCCCGGGCGAACGCCTCCGGGTCGGAGGAGAAGATGCTGGCCGTGCAGCGGGCGATGGCGGCCGCGGTGGTCGGCATCACCCGCGCCACCGGCCGCTTGCCGAACTCGACGGCCAGGTCGGCGGTGGCGACGCCCGCGGCCACCGAGACGATCACTGCGCCTGACGCCAGCCACGGCGTCACCTCGACGGCCGCCTCGCGCCAGATCTGTGGCTTCACCGCCAGCAGCACCGTCCTGGCCCGGGCCAGCTCTCCGTCGGGCGGATTGAGCCGCGCCCCGTCTCGCGCGGCGGCCTCCGCGGCCGGGCCCGGTTGCGGGTCGCGGATCATCAGGTCGGAAGGCGAATAGGCGCCCCTGCGCCGCCAGCCCTCGATCAGCGCGCCGCCGAGCCGGCCGGCGCCCAGCATCAGAATAGGGGTGGTCATCGGGTCCGCTCCGCAAATCCGGCGCGGACCCTAGAAGATCGTGTGGCGGGGGGCGAGTGGGGCCTCTAGGCTTCGCCCACCGTTTCGAACATGCAGGCGGCCATGGCTTCCGCGGGCGAGCGGGCGCCGCGGACCATGAAGTTGAAGGCGGGGTAGAAGCGGTCGGCCGCCTCCACCGCCACGTCGATCATCCCGGCGGCCTGGGCGAGCGAGGGCTGCTCGCCGGTCATCAGGGTCATGGCGTGGCGGAAGACGATCTCGCCGTCGTCCCAGACTTCGAAGTGGCCCATCCACAGGCGCTGGTTGATGATCGACACCAGCTCGAAGTAGGCGGCGCGCTGGGCGGGGTCGGCCTTCAGGTCCACCGACAGGCACAGCTGCAGGCAGTCGGCCTCCGGCCGCCAGGCGAACCACAGCTCGTAGTCCTTCCAGTCGCCGGTCAGGCAGAAGGCGAGGTCGCCGTCTTCCGTGCGGTCGAACTGAAGGTTCTCGGCCGAGAGCACATGCTCGACGACGTCGAGCGGATCGGGGCCGATGAGGATGTCTTCGTCGGGGCGCTGGGTATCCATGAGACCCTGGGTCCTTTCAGGCCGGCGCGAGCGAGGGAGGGCTCCGAATCGCCGTCCGAGATCGAGACTAGTCTGCTTCGCAACCCGCCCGTCAGGGCCTTCGCGTCGCGGGCGAGCCGGAAGCTGTGAATTTAGTCCTGCGGGACGCCCTGGCCCTTGAGGGCGGCGATCTCGGCGCGCAGGGCGGCGATCTCGGCCTTCAGGGCGTCGAACTCGTCGCGGCGGACGAGATCGAGGTCGGCGACCATGCGGTCGGCCTGCGCGCGGAACGCGGCCTTGGCCTCCTCGGTCGCGGCCTGGGCCATGCCCATGGCGGCCGTCGTCAGCTTCGCCATCTCGTCAAGGAAAGGGTTCTGGGTCTGCATCTCACCACTCTAGGCGGCGCGCGCGGCGCCCTCGCGTGTTCCTATATGGGACGGAAGGGTAGGAAAGCGAAGGGCTTTGCGTCTAAACCGGCGCAAGGCGAAGCCCTCAAGGAGACACGGACCGTTGCCGTTCCCAGAGATCGACCCCGTCATCTTCCAGATCCCGGGCTTTTCCCTGGGCGACCTGCAGATCGGCCCGTTCCCCATCCGCTGGTACGCCCTGGCCTACGTGGCCGGCATCCTGCTGGGCTGGCGCTACGTGGTCACCATCGTGCGCAATCCCAAGCTCTGGGAGCGCCGGGGCCCGCCCGCAACCGACATCCAGATCGACGACCTGGTGCTGTGGATCACCCTCGGCGTCATCGTCGGCGGCCGATTGGGCCACGTGTTCTTCTACACCCCCGACATCATCTTCACCGACCCGATGGAGATCGTCCGCGTCTGGAACGGGGGCATGAGCTTCCACGGCGGGGTGATCGGGGTGGCGGCGGCGATGATCGCCTTCTCGCTGCGCTCCAAGCTCGACCTCTACCGCCTCGCCGACCTGGTCGCGGCGGCCCAGCCGATCGGCCAGTTCTTCGGCCGCATCGCCAACTTCATCAACGGCGAGCTCTGGGGCCGGCCCACCGAGGCCCCCTGGGGTATGATCTTCCCGAACGATCCGGAGCGCGTGCCGCGCCACCCGAGCCAGCTCTACGAGGCGGCGCTCGAAGGGGTGCTGGTGTTCCTGATCCTGCGCTGGGCGACGCACGGGCGGCGCAAGCTGCTGAACCGCCGCGGCGTGGTCGCCGGCATGTTCCTGGTCAGCTACGGCGTGGTCCGCATCGCCGTGGAGACGGTGCGCGAGCCGGACGCCTATGTCCCCGCCCTGCCGCTGGGTCTGACCATGGGCATGATCCTGTCCCTGCCGATGCTGGCGCTGGGCGCCTGGCTGATCTGGCGCGGCCTGAAGGAGCCCGTGCCGGCCGAGCCCGCCGCGAGTCCCGCCCCCTCCGCCGCCTCATGAGGCTGGCGCAGCGGCTGGCGGCGCAGATCCGGGCGGGCGGGCCGATGACCATCGCCCAGTACATGACCGCCTGCCTGCACGACCCGCAGGAAGGCTATTACGCGACCCGTCCGGCGCTAGGGGCGGAGGGCGACTTCATCACCGCGCCCCTGGTCAGCCAGATGTTCGGCGAGCTGATCGGCGCCTGGCTGGTGGAATGCTGGGCGCGGCTCGGCCGTCCCGCCCCGTTCCGGCTGGTGGAGATGGGCCCGGGCGATGGGACGCTGATGAGCGACATCCTGCGCCTGGCTCGCCTCGCCCCCGACTTCGCCGCCGCCGCGGACCTGTGGCTGGTGGAGGTCTCGCCGCCCCTGCGCGAGGCGCAGCGGCTCCGGCTGGAGAACGCAGCGATAGCAGCGAAGTGGGCGACGGCGCTCGCCGACGTGCCGGGCGGCGCGCCGCTGCTGCTGGTCGCCAACGAGCTCCTCGACTGCCTGCCGGTGCGCCAGTACCTGCGCACGCCCCAGGGCTGGGCCGAGCGGCTGGTCGGGCTCGACGCCGAGGGCCGCCTCGCCTTCGGCCTGACCCCATCGCCCGGCGCCGGGCCCGAGACGGCCCCGGAAGGCGCCATCTTCGAACGCTCCTTGGCCCAGGAGGCGGTCGGCGCCGAGCTCGGCGAGTGCATCGCCCGGGACGGCGGCGCGGCGCTGCTGATCGACTACGGCCGCGACCGGGCGGAGTTCGGCGACACCCTGCAGGCGCTGAAGCGACATGCGAAGCTGCCCCCTCTCGCCTGCCCGGGCGGCGCGGACCTGACGGTCCATGCGGACTTCCCGGCCGTGCTGGCCGCGGCGCGGCAGGCGGGCTCTGCCACCCACATCCTCAGCCAGGGCGAGTTCCTGCGCCGGCTGGGCCTCGATCAGCGCTGCGACGTGCTGGCCCGGTCTCGCCCCGACAGGGCCGCCGAGCTCGCCCGCCAGCGCGACCGGCTGGCCTCGCCCGAGGGCATGGGCGAGCTCTTCAAGGCCGCGGCCATCGCCTCGCCCGGATGGCCCGTTCCCGCGTTCGAGGAGGCGGCATGAGCCTCTCCCCCATCACCTCGCCGCTGCTCGAGCTGCCGGGCGTGCGCCACGCCTTCTTCACCCGCCAGGGCGGGGTCTCGAGCGGCATCTACGAGAGCCTGAACGTCGGCGTCGGCTCGGCCGACGCTCCGGCCGCCGTCGCGGAGAACCGCCGGCGCGCCGCCGGCCACTTCGGCCTTGGCCCCGAGGCTCTCTCCACCTGCTACCAGATCCACTCCGCCGACGCGCTGATCGCCGAGCAGGCGTTCGGCGACGCGCGTCCTGAAGGGGATGCGGTGGTGACCCGGGCCGCGAGCGTGATCTGCGGTGCGCTGGCCGCCGACTGCGCCCCGATCCTGATGGCGGACGCCACGGCAGGGGTAGTGGCCGCCGCCCATGCCGGCTGGCGCGGCGCCCTCTCCGGCATCGCCGAGGCGGCGGTGGCCCGGATGCTCGAGCTGGGCGCTGAGCCGGGACGCATCGTCGCAGTCGTCGGCCCGTGCATCGGCCCGCAGTCCTACGAGGTGGGCCTCGACTTCCTGCAGAGCTTCACGGCGAAGGACCCTGCCCACGAAGCCTTCTTCCAGCCCGGCGCGGGCGCCGACAAGCGGCTGTTCGACCTTCCGGGCTTCGTGCTCTCACGCCTGCGCGCCGCCGGCGTCGAAACCTGCGCCTGGACTGGCCACGACACTGTCCCGGACGAGGCGCAGTTCTTCTCCAACCGCCGGGCGTTCAAGCGCGGCGAGCCGGATTTCGGCCGCATGCTGTCGGCCATCGCCCTGACCTGAGGCTTGCCCAGCCCCGCGCGCCTGCTACAAGCCCGCGCGAACGGCGATGACGACGGGGGCCCGATGAAGCTGCTGGCCGGCAATTCCAACCCACTGCTCTCCCAGTCCGTGGCCGACCATCTCGATCTCCCGCTGACCCGGGCCCAGGTGAAGCGGTTCCCAGACAACGAAGTGTGGGTGACCATCGACGAGAACGTCCGAGGCGAGGACGTCTTCGTGCTGCAATCGACCAGCTACCCGGCGAACGACAACCTGATGGAGCTGTTGATCTGCATCGATGCGCTGAAGCGCGCCTCGGCCAAGCGGATCACCGCCGTGCTGCCCTACTTCGGCTACGCCCGCCAGGACCGGAAGACCGGCGGCCGCACGCCCATTTCCGCCAAGCTGGTCTCCAACCTGATCACCCGCGCCGGCGCCGACCGGGTGCTGACGATGGATCTGCACTCCGGTCAGATCCAAGGCTTCTTCGACATCCCCACCGACAACCTGCTGGCCGCGCCGCTGCTGGCCGACGACATCAAGCGCCACTACGACAAGCCCAGCGAACTGCTCATCGTCTCGCCGGACGTCGGCGGGGTGGTCCGCGCCCTGGCGCTGGCCAGCCGGCTGAACGCCGACCTGGCCATCGTCGACAAGCGCCGCTCGGGCCCGGGAAAGAGCGAGGTCGCCAACATCATCGGCGACGTCTCCGGCCGCCGGCTGATCATGTTCGACGACATCGTCGATTCCGCCGGCACCCTGTGCAGCGCGGCCCAGTCGCTGGTCGACGCCGGCGCGGTGGAGGTCTCGGCCTACGTGACCCACGGGGTGCTGTCGGGCGCCGCAGTGCAGCGCGTGCGCGACTCCGTGCTGAAGGAGCTGGTGATCACCGACTCCATCGATGCGGCCGACCGGGCGGTCGATGGAAAGATCCGGGTGGTCAGCTGCGCGCCACTGATCGGCGAGGCTATCCGCCGCATCGCGAACGAAGAGTCGGTTTCCAAGCTGTTCGATTAGTCCAATCCGGCTAGTGTCGGCCGGATCTGGTGAACATGCGTTAACCATGCCGCGACACAATCTCGCCAGCACGCACGCACTCTCATTTCCCTTCGTATTCGGGGAAGGCTCCTCATGACGCTTACGCCCAAGTTTCGCGCGGCGATCGCCGGCGCGGCGGTCGCCCTCTCTGCGCTCCTCGCCGGATGCGCGTCGGAGCCGCCGCCGCCACCGCCGCCGCCGCCCCCGCCGCCGGTCTCGCTCGCTCCGCAGCTGATCGAGCAGGCCAGCGCCTATCGCCTCTACATGCAGCGGGCTTCGGCCATCGCGCCCGCCTTCGCCGACGGCCTGCAGGTGCAGGAAGCGCTCAAGACCGGCTCGGCGTACGAGCCGCAGCAACTGCTGAGGGGCGCCATGGCCTATGGCGCAATCGCCGCGCTGCAGGATCAGGCCTTCGTCGCCGGCGTGCGCTCCTACACCACCGACACCCAGCGCCGGACGCAGGTCGCCTACGAGATCATGAAGGACCCGACCTACGTCCTCTCCATCCCCGGCGCGAACAGCGCCGCCGGTCTGGTGGTCACCGCCCTCGGCGGCGAGGCGCGGCAGCTCTACGCGACCGGCAAGGCCGTCAAGCAGGCCGCCTACGACGTGCAGCGCAGCGCCTGGTCCAAGGCCGACGTCCCGAACCGCGACCTGCGGCTGGCGCAGATGAAGAACCTCTCGATCACGCCGCTGGCCGGCGAAGCCGCCGAGACCCTGCGGCTGCAACAGGCAGCCGTCGGCGCCGCTCCGCTGGCCCTGACCGCCGAGCCGGTCAGCCCGCCCTACACCTCGGTGGTGGTCCGCAGCCTGGCGGTCGCGGCCCTGGCGGCGCTGGGCTTCGGGACCGAGGAGTACCTCGGCCACGCGAACGCGATCCTTGCCGACCCGCGCGCCAGCTCGTGCCTATCGATGTCCAAGCTGAATCTCTACCAGTGCCTGGCGGTCTCCAAGCCGCACTACGAGGACGTTTTCTGCCTGGGCCAGCACGCGCTCATCGACACCGGGCGCTGCCTGGTGCGCGGCGCGAGCGGGGCCGACCCGGTAGACGTCACCACCCAGCCGCTGAAGATCGCCGGCCAGCTGCCGGTCCCGGTCGCCTCGCCGCCGGCGGCGGCGGCGACCTCGGCCGCGCCGTAACAAGCTGATCGCACGAGGCGCGGCGCCCGTTGCAACGGGCGCCGCCCTCGTGTATCTAGCCGCACCTTTCGGGCCCCGCGGGGTCCGGACCAACGCCGCGCGGCTCTTGCGCGGCGGTTTCGTTTTGAGGCGAGGCCATGGCCGAGATCGTATTGAACGTTGAAGTGCGCGAGCGCACCGGAACCGGCGGCGCGCGCGCCGCCCGTCGCGAGGGCAAAGTGCCGGGCGTCCTCTATGGCGGCGACAAGCAGCCGGTGGCCATCGCCATCCGCTCGAACGAGTTCCGCAAGGCGCTCTACACGGGCAAGCTGCTGGGCCACCTCGTCACCCTGAAGTACGGGGAAGAGACCCAGCCGGTCATCGCCAAGGACGTGCAGATGCACCCGGTGAGCGATGAGCCGTGGCACTTCGACCTCTACCGGGTCGACGCGCACCAGCAGATCAAGATCGCGGTGCCGGTGCACTTCAAGAACCAGGAAGAGTCCCCCGGCATCAAGCGCGGCGGCACCCTCAACGTGGTGCGCCACGACGTCGAGCTGCTCTGCCCGGCCGACCGCATCCCCGAAGAGCTGGTCTTCGACCTGACCGGCCTCGACATCGGCGACACCATCCGCATCTCCGCCTTCGAGCTGCCGGAAGGCATCACCACCACCATGGACCGTGACTTCGTGGTCGCCACCATCAGCGGCGCCAGCGCTGCGGTGGAGGGAGACGCCGAAAGCGCCGAGGGCGACGCGGCCGAAGGCGCGGAAGGCTAAGCCTTCCGCCGCCTTCCTCGGGGGGCGTCATGCTGATCCTCGCAGGGCTGGGCAACCCCGGCCCGCGCTACGCCGGCAACCGGCACAACATAGGCTTCCGGGCGGTCGACGAGATCGCCCGGCGCTGGCGTTTCGGCGCCGAGCGCCAGCGCTTCCAGAGCCTGGCCAGCGAAGGCGTCATCGAGACGCCGCTGAGGCCCGTGCGCACCCTGATCCTCAAGCCGCAGACCTACTACAACGAGAGCGGCCGAGCGGTCGGCGAGGCGCTGAAGTTCTACAAGCTGGAGCCGAAGGATCTCGTCGTGTTTTATGACGAGATCGACCTGGCGCCCGGCCGCTTCCGGATGAAGACCGGCGGCGGGGCGGCCGGCAACAACGGCGTGCGCTCCATCGCCGCCCAGGTCGGCCAGGACTTCCGCCGCGCGCGGCTCGGCACGGGCCACCCAGGCCACAAGGAGCTGGTGCACGGCCACGTCCTGTCGGACTTCCACAAGGTGGAGCTGCCCTGGGTCGAGGCCCTCTGCCAGGCGTGCGCCGACGCCGCGCCCCTTCTCGCGCTCGGCGAGGACGAGAAGTACCAGGCCGAGGTCATGCGCTTGGCCCCTGCGGACAAGGCCGACCCGCGCAAGGCTGCCCGAGGGGATTGACGCCCCTTAAAGGCTTGGCTGCAAATGTGTCCCATCGGTTGCGCGGGGGGATGCATGCCGCTTCTGATTGGCCTGTCGCTGGCGATGTCCATCGCCTTGGCGGTGCATGTGGTGCGGACCGGCCAGGCCACCTACTGGCTGTGGATCGTGCTCGCCTTCCAGCCGCTGGGCGGGGTCGTCTACGTGCTGGCGGTGCTGCTGCCCGACGTGATGCGCGGCCCAGCCGCCCGTGAGCTGGAGCAGGCGGCCCGCGCCAGGCTCGATCCCACCCGCGAGTACCGGCTGGCCAAGGCGGCCGCCGAGGAAGCGTCCACCGTCGCCAACCAGGCCCGCCTCGCCGCTGCCGCGGCCGGGCTCGGCCAGCATGCGGAGGCCGAAGCGCTCTACCGCCAGGCCGCCAATGGGATCCACGAGGACGACCCGGCCCTGCTGCTCGGCCGGGCGAACGCCCTGATCGAGCTGGCGCGCTACGAGGAAGCCCTGGCGGTGCTGGAGAGGCTCGGCCAGGACGCCGAGCGCGGCCGCACCCCCGCCGCAGCCTTGGCGATGGCCCGCGCCCACGAGGGCCTCGGCCACCTGCGCGAAGCCGACAGCGCCTACGGCTGGGCCGCCCAGCGCCTGACCGGCTTCGAGGCCCTGGGCCGCTACGCCGCCTTTATGGCCCGCACCGGCCGCACCCAGGACGCGAAAGAGGCGCTCGCCGAGCTCGACAAGCGCCTCTCCAAGACCCATCGCCGGTTCCGCCGCGAAGCCCGAGTCTGGCGCGACCTGGCCGCTGCGGAACTCGGGGCCTAGCGGTTCATCAGGCCACGAACTCGTAGCTGACGCCGCCGACCGTCAGGTCGCGCACGTAGATCTCGGCCGTGCCGTTGCCGGAGCCGAGAGCCACGGACCAGCCGAGGATGACGCTGTCGGCGTCGAAGTGCAGCCCGCCGGCCGGAGTGAAGCCGTCGGCGTCAGACCAGTCGCTGAACTCAGTCATATTGACGATCTGGTCGCGGTTGACGCCGAAGGAGCGTTGCCACGCGGTCCAGTCGCCGCCGACGAGGTCCGCTGTCTGCCAGGCGTCCTGCGTCGTCGCGCCGAGGCCCTGGTAGGCATACTCGAAGACCAGCTCGCCGCGGTCGGCCGTGGTGGTCAGGTCGCCGTCGGCGTCGATCGCCAGACGGATGACCGGAATCACGTCCGTACGGTCCGAACTGGCGATGTAGTAGTCGAAGCTGAGCTCGTCGAGGTCGCCGAGGGTGACCCGCTGGTCTGCATCGTGCTCGACGTTCAGGCGCAGCCGCCCATTGTTGCTATCCGTCTGAAGGTAGAGGGCGTCCAGGCCGTCGGGGGCTTCGACGATGGAGATCTCACCTTCGCGAGCCTCCGTGTTCAGCTTGGAGCCGGCGAGCGTGGTTTGCGCGCTCGTCTGATTTGCGCTGGTAGGGTTGTCGTGATCGATCCCCGAAATACGCAGGGTGTAGATCCCGTCGCTCATCGCCTCTTGCTGATGCTTCAGGTGGCCGACGCCCTTGCCGT
>NZ_DATAGM010000052.1:0-1854 GCF_036263695.1 Phenylobacterium sp. | reverse complement strand
CTGCGGCGCGATCCGGAGCGGCTGAGCGCCTTCGCAGCGGCCTGGCGCGGCGCCAGCGCCGAGTTCCGGGCCTATAAGCAGCTGCACCTGTACGACGACCTGGTGGCCGCCTATCTTCGCGCGGCGGGTGAATCCGGCGCCCACGGCGGCGCTGGGCCTTCACACTAGGGGTTCAGAGGACGAGGCGAAGATGCGCATCAGCTGGTTGATCCCGCTCGCCGCCCTGGCCCTGGCCGGGTGCCAGGCGCGCGAACCGCAGGCTCCGGGCCGCCCCGGCGGCCAGGCCGCGGCGCCGCCGGCCGCGACTGCGCCGGTCCCGCCGCCGACTCTGGAGCCGGCGCCGCAGACCGCGGCGGGCCTCGCCTGTCCGCCCGCGAAGGTGCAAGCCGCCTGCCCCCCGGCCGCCAAGGCCTCGGCGCGTCGGCAGAAAGCGCGGACCGTCCGTCACACAGGCGCGGTCGCGCAGCGGGTCGTCCAACGCCGCGACCGCGGCGGCTACGAGCGCCGCCCCGTCGTTGTCCCGCCCGGCGGCGGCTATCGCTACGAAGACCTGGAGGACCGCGAAATCGAGCGCCGCTACGCCGAGCGTCGCTACGAGGGTGAGCGTTACGGCCGCCGCGAAGGCCACGAGACCGACGGCGGCTATCGCCACGAGGACCATCGCCACCCCGAGGACGGCTATCTGGACGTGCGGCCCTACCGCAAGCCGCTTCCGCCGCCGCCCCGCCACGACGAGGAGCGGTTCGCGGACCGGGAGAGCTATCGCCGTGAGGATCGCTACAGCGGCGGGCACGTGGAGCGCCGCGGCGGCTATGCGCAGGGCGGCTACGAGCGGCACGAGGGCTACGGCGAGCGCCGGCCGCACAAGCCGGAGATCCGCCGTGAGCACCGTGAGGCGCGGCTGCACGGCGGCGTGCGCCGCTATGAGGAGCGCAGCTACGAAGAGAGCAGCAGCTTCCGCGAGTCCTACCGCGAGAGCGGAAGCTCGCACGGCGTGATCGCTCGCGGCGGCCCGTGCTGCGTGCGGCCCGGGCTCGAGGCGGCCGGGCGGGACGCCAACGGCTTCCTGACCTGGCCCGGGAAGGTCCCGGCGATCCCCTAAGGGGCTTTCCTCGCCCGGGCGGCCGCCGCATAGGAGGGGTATGCCCGCGGACGCGCCGTCGATCTTCCTCGCCACCCCCTGCTACGGCGGCGAGGTCACCATCGAGTACATGAAGAGCGTCATGGCCCTGCAGGCGGCCTGCGACGCGCGCGGCGTGCGGCTGCGCCTGGAGCTGCACGGCGGCGACTCGCTGATCCCTAGGGCCCGCGGCACGCTGGCCACCCGCTTCCTGGCCAGCGACTGCAGCCATCTGTTCTTCTGCGACGCGGACATCGGCTTCGCACCCGACGCCGTGTTCCGGCTGCTCGAGGCCGGCAAGGACCTGATCGGCGGAATCTATCCGCTGAAGCGCACCGAGTGGGAGAAAGTCCGCAAGGCGGCCCTGGCGGGGGCGGCGGACCTGCAAGCCGCCTCCCTTGGCTTCGTGATCCGCTTCATCCCGAACGCTCGCAATGAAGTCGAGGTGGAGGACGGTCTGGCGCGGGTCGCCTACGTCGGCACCGGCTTCATGATGGTCGCTCGGCCGGTGGTCGAACGGCTGGCCGCCGCGCACCCGGAGCTGAAGGTCAGGATGGGCGACATGTCCTCCAGCGAGGAGGTCCACATGCTGTTCGAGACCATGGTCGAGCCCGAGACGCGCGAGTACCTCTCCGAGGACTACGCCTTCTGCCGCCGCTGGCGCGATCTGGGCGGCGAGGTGTGGGCGGATCTCTCGCCCACCCTGATCCATGTGGGCCGCGCTTCGTACTCGG
>NZ_DATAGM010000051.1:0-8142 GCF_036263695.1 Phenylobacterium sp. | reverse complement strand
GGCTCGCCCTGCAATACAAGGGCGAGGACGCGGAGGCGGTGCGCGCGCGCCTAGAGGCGCACGGCGTGGTGACGACGGTCGCGCCCTTCTTCCACGACATGGCCGACCAACTCGTCGCTGCGCACCTGGTCATCTGCCGCGCCGGCGCCTCGACCGCCGCCGACCTGACCGCGATAGGGCGGCCGGCCATCTTCATTCCGATCCCCCGCGGCGGCTCGGCGGACGAGCAGGACCGCAACGCGCGGGCCTTCGAGCACGCCGGCGCGGGCTGGCGACTGCCGCAGGACGAACTGGAGGCCGGCCGGCTCGCCCCGTTCCTGGAGGCGCTGTTGAGCGGCGGCGCCCTCGCCGGCGCCGCGGCGGCGTCGGCGAGACTGGGCCGGGCGGACGGCGCCGCGCGTCTCGCCGATCTCGTGGAGCAGACGCTCGCCTGAACGCTCGCTCAGCCGACGTGGGTGGCGGTGCCGGCGACGATGTACCAGGTGACGAACAGGCCGCAGACCAGCGCGCCGGGGACGTGGCTGCCGGTCCGTCGCCAGGTGAACACGCAGAGCACGGCCAGAGCCGTCAGCAGTACGACGAACTGCAGGGCGACGATGACGTTCAGCGCCTCGAACGGCAGCGGAAGAGCTCCGGTGGCGAACAGCACGGCGTACTGGGCTCCGGTGACGACCGCGAAGCCGAGCGCCAGGGCGGCGATGGCGGTGAGGTGCTGGCCGGCTCGGCTCTGGCCCTGCAGCATCAGCGCCGTCGCGCCGCGGAAAGCGACCCAGACGAACAGGGTGAAGGGGATCAGGTAGGCCAGGAAGGCCAGCGCCTGCCGCCCGCTCATCGGCTTCAGGGCGACGATCCAGAAGCGGAAATCAACATGGACGAGGCCGGCGAGGATCGCAGCCAGGTAGGCGAGGCCCACCACCGCCGCCGCCAGCAGGAGCGCGGGCCCCAGCGGCACGGGCCGCGCCGGAGAGCGCCTGCCCAGCCACAGGCCCAGCAGCAGGGCGATGGCCGTGTTGCCCAGCGCCCAGGCCGTCAGCCAGTTGTTGATCGACTGCGGGAAGACCGCGCTCGGCGGGATCGGCGGCGGCAGGGTGAGGATCGCGGCGTAGAAGGTCAGGGCGGGCACGAAGGCGCCGAGCAGCAGCAGCGCCCACCAGCGCCCGTCGCGCCGCTCGCGCGCCGGCTCAGGCGCGCCCCGCAGGCCTGCGAACAGCGGCAGGGCCAGCAGGGCCTCGAACGCCCCGGCCATCAGTACGAAGACGCCGATCAGCGCGACACCCGTTCCGATCTCCTTCCAGAACCATATCTGGTCGGAGGCGGGCCGGGGCGTGCCGCCCTCCAGCGTGCGAGCGAACCAGTCGAGGCCGTCGCCGATCGCCTCGGGCGAGATATGGTCACCGGGGTGGGTGGTGGCGGGCGTGTAGAGCGCCCGCGCCGTCCCGGCGGCGATGTCGCCGTAGAGCCGGCCGGCCTGCACCGGCCCGGCCGCGCCGAACAGGGCCTGCAGCTTCGCGCTCTCGCCGACCTTGCGGGAGTCGCCCACGCCCCACATCAGCGGCGCGAACTCGTCGTAGGTCGAGAACACCACCGCGACGTTGCGCGGCCAGGTGGCCGTGCCGGGCGCGGAGAAGGGCGGGCCCACCGACGAGCCCTCCAGCACCATTGACCGGTAGCCGTCCGGCTGGGCGGCTGCGGCGGCGAGCACCGTCCAGCCGCCCATGCTGTGGCCCTCCAGCCCGATGTTGGCCTTGTCGACCATCGGCAGGGCGCGCAGATAGGCGAGCCCCTCCGGCCCGCCGAACCCCTTCTGGGTCGCCGCCCCGCCGCTGTAGCCGTGGCCGCGCTGGTCCAGCGCCAGCACCACATAGCCGCGCCGGGCGAACTCGATGGCGAAGCCGCTCTGGGTCTCGCGGGTGTTGATGTAGCCGTGCACCGCCAGGACGCCTGGGGCGGGGCTCGCGGCCGTGGCGTTCGGCGGGGTGTAGAGCAGGGCGCTGAACTCGGTCCCGTCCGGCCCGTGGAACCGCACGTCCTCCACCCGCACCCCGCCAGCCGTCTGGACGACCGCGGCCAGGGTCACGCCCAGGGCGATCAGCACCGCGCCGAGGGCGAGCAGGCCCCAGCGGGCGCGACCCCGCTTCTCATCCGCCATCGCCAGCCCCTTTCGTTTCAACCCCAAACGAAAGCTGCGCTGCGGGCCCGCGGTGTGTCAACCGCACCATGGCAGGAGCGCCAGCTCGAAGACGGCGCGGCTTGGCCATTGACGGCTACGCCGCGCTTTCGCATACCTTTCGAAATAGCTTCGATATTCCAGAAGAAGCGAAAAATTGGGGGAGTCACATGACACGCGCGTCGTTCCGACTGCTGCTGGCCAGCGCCGCTCTGAGCGCGGCGCCCGTGGGGCCGGCCCTGGCCCAGGACGCCAGCCAGGTCGAGGAGGTGATCGTCACCGCCGAGAAGCGGGAGGCGCGGCTGCAGGACGTGCCGGTCTCGGTAACGGTGGTGGGCCAAGCCCAGCTCGATGCGCTGAACGTCGCCAGCGGCACCGAGATCGCCCGCCAGACGCCGAACCTGCGGGTCTCCAACCTCGGCAACGAGGACCAGCCGAAGTTCTCCATGCGCGGCATCGCCACGCCGGATTTCAACCTCAACACCACCTCGCCGACCGGCGTCTTCTATGACGAGGTCTATGTGGCCAGCCAGTTCCTGGGCGGCCCGCAGATCTTCGACCTGGAGCGGGTGGAGGTGCTGCGTGGGCCCCAGGGCACCCTGTTTGGCAAGAACACCACTGGCGGAGCGATCAACTTCATCACCCGCAAGCCGTCCTTCGACTTCGGCGGCGACGTCACCGTTCAGGTCGGAAACAACGAGTACTGGAAGGCGACGGGGGCGGTGAACGCACCCCTTATCGACGACAGGCTTGCTGCGCGTCTGGCCTTCAACGCGTCCCAGAGCAACGGCTGGGTGAAGAACCACAATCCGGCCGGCGAGGACCTGTCGTCCATCGACAACTACGCCCTGCGTCTCAGCCTGCTGTTCACGCCCACCGACGACTTTGAGGCCGTCCTCAAGATCGACCACTCGCGGGCCGAGCCGACCAACATCGGGACCATCAACGTCGGCCTGGGCCCTAACGGGACCAACGCTTTCGGGGTGAACCCGCGGGTGCACCCGCTCACCGGCCAGCCCTTCGACAACCACGAGGGGTACTACGACCGCACCGACGGCGAGATCATCGTCGAGGGCGACGGCGCGACCCTGACCATGCGCAAGGGCGCCGGGCCCTACAGCTTCACCTCGATCACCAACTACACCGAAGGCTTCTTTTTGAACCGGGTGGACGGCGACGGGTCCATCGCCCCGCTGCTGGCCATCGACTTCTACGCCGACACCTCCGAGTGGAGCCAGGACCTGAGGGTCGCCACTGACTACGATGGGCCGTTCAACTTCATCGCCGGCCTCTACTTCAGCCACGACGAGGTCGGCATCCGCACGGATTGGTGGTTCTTCGGCGGCGCGCTGGAGCGGTTCCAGCGCTACGACCAGGAACGCTCGTCCTGGGCGGCCTACTTCGACGGCTCCTACGACTTCTCGGACCAGCTCAGCCTCTACGGCGGCATCCGCTGGACTCATGACGAGGGCGAGATCTCCAACTTCCGGGTGACCGGGGCCGGGGCGCCGCCGATCGCGCCGCAGCCGACCAAGAGCTTCGAGGATTCCGCACCCACCGGGCGGATCGGTCTGCGCGCCAAGTTCACCGAGGACGTGATGGGGTATGTCCAGTACGCCCGCGGCTACCGCTCCAGCGCCATCAACGGCGGAGCGCTGTTCAACCCCGCCGACGTCAACATCTCGGACCCAGAGTACCTCGACTCCTATGAGATCGGGCTCAAGACCCAGCTGTTCGACCGCCGGCTGACGCTCAATTCATCGGCCTTCTTCTACAAGTATATCGACCAGCAGTTCATCAACACGGTGACGGTCGGCCAGTCCAACGTCGTCAACGCCGGCGAGGCTCGGCTTTACGGCCTCGAGGTGGAGGCGGTCGCCCAGCTGACGCCCGAACTCACCCTGCGGGCCGGCGGGGCCCTGCTAAGCGCCGAATACACCGAGCTGTCCCTGGCCGGGAACTGCAGCCCCCGGCTGGTCGCCATCGGCGACTGCGCCGCCTCTCAGGCCGGCGCCTTCGTGAGCAGCAACCTGGCCGGCAACCGGCTGATCGAGGCGCCCGAGCGCTCGTTCAACGCAGCTCTCGACTACCGCCGGCCGCTGGGCGACGACCAGGCGATCACCTTCCATGCCGACGTCAACTGGGTGGACGAGCAGTACTTCACCCCGCGCAACGACCCGCTGTCACTGCTGCCGGCCTTCTCGGAGTGGAACGCGGAAGTCGGCTACGAGCGCGGGCCCTTGCGGGTGGCGATCTGGGGCAAGAACCTGTCGGACAACGACAGTCCCGGCGGCATCGTCGGGCCGGACTTCGACACCTTCCTGCAGATCTTCCGCACGCCGGTCTATCCGCGCCGCTACGGCGTGGAGCTCAGCTACCGCTTCTGACGGAGAGGGGGCCGGCGCTCCCCGCCCTGGAGGCGGGGGGCGCTTGCCTTCTCCGGCCATCTTGGCCACGGTCGCGCAACAGCTGCGCCTTACTACGAGTTCGCATGTCCGCCCCCGTCCTGCGCCGGCACAAGGAGATCCTCGAGATCGCCCGGCGGACTGGCCGGGTGACGGTCGAGGCGTTGGCCGAGCGGCTGGGCGTCACGCCCCAGACCATCCGCAAGGACCTCAACGACCTCTCCGCCAACAGCCTGCTCTCGCGGGTGCACGGCGGGGCGGTGATCACCTCCGGCATCGACAACCTCGCCTACGAGGCCAGACGGGAGGTGGCGCGGGACGAGAAGCGGGCAATCGGCGAGGCGGTGGCGGCGCTGATCCCGGACAACGCGTCCATATTCATCAACATCGGCACCACCACCGAAGAGGTGGCGCGCGCCCTTGCGGCTCGGCGCGGCCTGCTGGTCATCACCAACAACCTCAACGTCGTCGACATGCTCTACCGCAGCCCCGAGATCGAGGTGATCGTCGTCGGCGGGCGGGTCCGGGCGGTGGACCGCGCCGCGGTAGGCGCCTTCGCCGTCGATTTCATCAAGACCTTCAAGGTCGACTTCGCGGTGATCGGCGCCTCGGCGATCGACGAGGACGGGGCGCTGCTCGACTTCGACATGAACGAGGTCCAGGTCTCCCAGGCGATCATCCAGAACGCCCGCCAGGTGGTCCTGGCCGCCGACTCCTCCAAGCTCGGCCGCCCCGCGCCCGTCCGCATCGGCCACATCGGCGAGGTCAGCGTCTTCGTCACCGACCGGCTGGCCAGCCCGGCGCTGCACTCGGTCTGCGAGAGCCACGGCGTGCGGGTGGTCCAGACGGCCGGCTGAGGCCCGCGCGGCAAGGGCTTGGCGAGACCGGCCCAATGCTGCGATATCTCGGCCTAACTGACAGAAGAACCAAGGGGGGACCCATGTATCTCGACCGCCGCACCCTGCTGCTCGCCGCCGGCGCCTCGGCCTTCGCGCCGGGCCTGGCCTTCGCCGCCCCGCCGATGGCCAAGCCGGAGGCTGTCGGCTTCTCCTCGGCCAAGCTGAAGGCGCTTGGGATCGAGATGCAGGCGCTGGTCGACCAGGGCAAGCTCGCCGGCGTCACCACTCTGCTGGCCCGCCATGGCAAGGTGGTGCACTTCGAGTCGCACGGCGTGGCGGACCTGGCGACCAAGGCGCCCCTGCGCACCGACCACATCTTCCGCATCGCCTCAATGACCAAGCCGGTCACGGGCGTGGCGATGATGATGCTCTACGAGCAGGGCAAGTGGGCTATGGACGACCCTGTCGAAAAGCATATCCCCGAGTTCAAGGGCCTGAAGGTGAAGGCCGCGGACGGTCAACTCGTCGAACAAGCCAGCCCCATGACCATGGCTCAGCTGATGAGCCATTCGGCCGGTTTCGACGTCTCCGCCGCGTACGAGGGCGCCAACCTGCAGGAGACGAACCTGCAGGGGATGATCGACAAACTGGCGAAGATGCCGCTGGCGTTCCAGCCGGGGACCGACTGGCGCTACGGGCCCAGCGTCAACATCCAGAGCCACGTCGTCGAGAAGCTGTCGGGAATGAACCTCAACGAGTTCTTCCAGACGAAGATCTTCCGGCCGCTGAAGATGGTCGACACCGGCTTCTACGTGCCGCCGCAGAAGTCCGCCCGGGTGGTCAAGGTCAACACCTACGGGCCCGACGGCAAGATCACCCCGGCTCCGGCCGGCGGGGACCCCACCCGCATCCCGACCTTCTGGTCGGGCTCGGGCGGCCTGCTCTCCACCGTCGAGGACTACTGGCGCTTCGCCCAGATGGTCGCCAATCGCGGCGAGCTGGAGGGTGTGCGGCTCCTCAAGCCCGAGACCGCCGTGCTGATGCGCAAAAACGTGCTCGCCCCCGGCGTGAAGGTCGACCTCTATGGCCCGAGCCAGGAGGGCGTCGGCTTCGGGATGGACTTCGCGGTGCTGATGGACCCGGCCGCGGCCGGCAGCCCCATGGGCCTAGACAGCCACTGGTGGGGCGGCGCCTTCGGCACCTGGTTCTGGATCGATCCCACCAACGACATCGTCTTCGTCGGCTTCATCCAGAACCTGCGCGGCTCCGTCCCCGGCGGCGGCACTCCGCCGATGCGCGACATCTCCCCGCGGCTGGTCTACGCCGCGCTGGATAACCCGAAGGCCTGACACCATCCCGTCATCCCGGACGGCCGCAAGGCCGATCCGGGATCCAGCCCGCCGCCTCGAAATCTCGGCCCCGGCTCTCCGCTGCGCCCGGGATGACGGGAGGGGTCAGCCCCGCCCGACGAACGGCATCTTGGTCGCCATGACGGTCATGAACTGCACGTTCGCGCTGAGCGGCAGGCCGGCCATGTAGACGACGGCCCCCGCGACGGCTTCGACGTCCATCACCGGCTCTTCCTTTAGCGAGCCGTCCGCCTGCGGCACGCCGGCGCTCATGCGGCGGGTCATGTCGGTGGCGGCGTTCCCGATATCGATCTGGCCGCAGGCGATGTCGTAGGCGCGGCCGTCGAGCGACGTCGATTTTGTCAGGCCAGTGATGGCGTGCTTGGTGGCGGTGTAGGCGACGGACCGGGGCCTCGGGCTGTGGGCCGAGATCGAACCATTGTTGATGATCCGGCCGCCGCGCGGCTCCTGCGCCTTCATGATCCGGAACGCGGCCTGGGTGCAGAGGAACGCCCCGGTGAGGTTGACGTCGACCGTGCGCTTCCAGGCGGCGAGGTCCAGGTCCTCTAGCGGGACCGGCGGCGCGCCCGTGCCGGCATTGTTGAAGAGGAGGTCCAGGCGTCCAAAGCGGTCCTGCACGGCCGCGAACAGGCGGGCCACCTCGGTCTCGTCCGCCACGTCTGCGGCGTGGACCAGCACCTCCCCTTCGCAGGCGGCCGCGGTCTCCTCCAGCCGCTGCGCGCGTCGCCCGGTCAGCGCCAGCGACCAGCCCACCCGCGATAGCGCCACGGCGCAGGCCCGGCCGATGCCGCTGCCGGCCCCGGTGACCAAGGCGACCTTCGGCTCAGCCATCCGCCTCTCCCGACGCCAAGGTGATCCACCGCCGCGGCCACCGCCACCCCAGCGGGCGGACTTCGCCGGGCTTCAGGGCCAGCGACCTGACCGTCTTCGGCGACAGTTCGGAGACCACGTGCACCGGCTCCAGCCCCTTCACCGGGCTGACGGCGACCTCCCCGGTCAGCCGAGCCTTGTCGATGGCGGTCCACTCGGCCTTGGCGCGGTCGTCATGCCCCACGGCGAAGAAGTGGCGCAGCGGCTCCGGCTCGCCCGCGACCTCCAGCATCACCCCGATCATCCACGCCATCGGCGAGCGATAGCACGATCTGCGCCCCGGTCGAGCGGGGCCGCAAAAGGAAGACCGGGCGCGGAGCATGGCTCCGGCCCGGCCTCGGCTGACGCGGTATCGGGGGGGAGGATCTACGGCGTCAGCACGACCTTGACGCACCCGTCCTGCTTGTCGCGGAAGGTGCGGTAGAGCTCCGGCCCGTCCTCGAGCGTGCCCCGGTGAGTGATCATGAAGGTGGTGTCGATCTCGCCTTCCA
>NZ_DATAGM010000050.1:0-3507 GCF_036263695.1 Phenylobacterium sp. | reverse complement strand
TCTGTGCTGCCAGGTCCGGCAGGCGGATGTCGACGCCGCCGTGGTCGGCGTAGGTGCGGCTGAGGCACCGGTAGTCCTTCACGCCGGGGCCAGGGTCGCGGTCGACGTAGTTCTGCACCTCGCAGCTCTCGCCGACCTTGCAGGCGACGGGGAAGACCAGCTTGAAGCCGCCGTCAGTCGTCGCCGGCGCGGTCGCGGCTGCGTCGGTTGCGGCGCGTTCTGGCGCAGGCGCCTCGTTCGAAGCGGCCGGGGAACAGCCCAGCAGGAGGGCTGCGAGGGAGATGCGGAACAGCTGGATGGAGGGCGTCATGGCGGCCATCGTGATCCTCCTTCAAGGCAGTCTAGGGAAACCGGATCCCGGTCAGGGTTTCCAGCCGCGCCGAGTCCGCCTGGTAGACCTCGCGCAGGCAGGCGATGTCCTCGGCCGCCAGCTCACCGGACTGCGGTCCGATGTGGGACTCCCGCGGCGCCGGCGCGGGCGCCGGCGGCAGGTCCAGGAAGGTGCGAACCCTGCCCAGCACGGGGCCGGGCTCGCGGCGCAGGTCTTCGGACTTCAGCACCAGCACCTGATGCTTCGGGAATAGGGCGAAAACCCGCTCCAGCTGCGCGCCGTAGAAGCCCCGCTCCACGTAGGAATAGACACGGCGAAGCTGCGGCGGCGCGTCGGCCAGCCGCTCGCGCCCTTCCCGGATGCACCAGCCGAACGGGCGGGTCTCGTAGCCGCGCGCGTGCTCCATGCGCCAGTGGGACCAGGCCCGCTCGACGGGATCGCGCAGGGCGAAGATCAGCTTCATCTCGGGATTGTAGGCGGCGATCCGCTCCAGGGCGCCCGGCCAGTAGGCGTAGATCGGCGTCGCCTCCCCGGAGGGGCGGCCGTCGGGCGCGGGGAAGTGCGCGTGATAGTCGGCGTAGTCCGGCTGCGCCCAGTCCCGCGCGTCATCGTCGAAGAAGTGCAGCTCCTTCTCCGAGGGCAGGGCGATGTCCGGATAGTCGCTGAGATAGTCGAACAGGGCGGTGGTGCCGCCCTTCTGGACGCCGGCGATCAGGAAATTGACGAGGGGCTGGTGCGCCATGGGCGCTCACATCCCGCGCGGCCGGCCCCGGCGCAAGCCCCGCCCTTCACGGTTTCCGGTTCCGGCGCTAAGCCGCTAAGAGGGCTCGACGCGGGGTGAGTCCCCCTCTGGAAGGCGGATTGATGAAGACGGTGATCCTGGCCGGCGGCCTGGGAACTCGCATCTCCGAGGAAAGCCACCTCAAGCCCAAGACGATGATCGAGGTCGGCGGCCGTCCGCTCCTCTGGCACATCATGAAGCTCTACGCCCACCACGGCTTCAACGAGTTCGTCGTCTGCCTGGGCTACAAGGGCTATGTCATCAAGGAGTACTTCGCCAACTACGTGCTCCACAACGCGGACCTGACCGTCGATCTCGACAAGGGTACGATCGAGTACCACGCCCGCCACCACGAGCCCTGGCGCGTCACCCTGGTGGAGACCGGCGAGGAGACCATGACCGGCGGGCGGCTGAAGCGGGTGCGCGACTACCTGGCGCCCGACGAGCCGTTCTTCTGCACCTATTCGGACGGCGTCTCCGACGTCGACCTGAAGGGCCTGCTGGACTTCCACAAGAGCCACGGGAAGGACGCCACGGTCACCGCGGTGGCGCCCCCGGGCCGGTTCGGCGCCATGGAGATCCACGGCGAGCAGGTCGAGCGCTTCATGGAGAAGCCGCCCGGCGACAACGCCCTGATCAACGGCGGCTTCTTCGTGCTGCACCCGCGGGTGCTGGACCGGATCGAGGGCGACGCCACCTCCTGGGAGCTGGAGCCGCTGCAGGGCCTGGCCCGCGACGGCCAGCTGATGGCCTATCGCCACGACGGCTTCTGGGCGCCGATGGACACCCTGCGTGAGAAGAACCAGCTCGAGGCCATGTGGGCCACGGGCAAGGCGCCGTGGCGCGTCTGGCGATGAGCACGCCCGATCCCGGCTTCTGGCGCGGGAAGAAGGTCCTTCTCACCGGCCACACCGGCTTCAAGGGCGGATGGGCGGCGATCTGGCTCAGCCGGATGGGCGCCGAGGTCACCGGCCTGGCGCTGGCCCCGGACCAGACGCCCAGCCTGTTCGATCTGGCGGGCGTCGAGGGGCTGGTCCGCTCGCACATCCTCGACCTGCGCGACGCCGGCGCCGTCGGGGCCGCTGTCTCGGCCGAAGCCTTCGACCTCGTGCTGCACATGGCCGCCCAGCCGATCGTCCGGGCCGCGATCGAGGATCCGATCGGGGCGTTCGCCGCCAACGTGATGGGCACGGCCCACCTGCTGCAGGCGCTGCGCGCCCAGCCGGCGCTGAAGGCGGCGCTCGTGGTCACGTCCGACAAGGTCTACGCCAACAACGACTCGGGCCGGGCGTTCGCCGAGGCCGACTGCCTGGGCGGCAAGGATCCCTACTCGGCCTCCAAGGCGGCCGCGGAGATCGTCACCGCCAGCTTCGCCCGCAGCTATTTCGAGCGGGCCGGCGTGGCGGTGGGCACGGCCCGCGGCGGCAACGTCATCGGCGGCGGCGACTTCTCCCGCGATCGGCTGGTCGCAGACATCGTCCGCGCCGCCCGGGCGGGCGAGGCGGTGGTGCTGCGCCACCCCGAGGCCACCCGGCCCTGGCAGCACGTGCTGGACTGCCTGGCGGGCTACTTCGTGCTGCTGGAGCGGCTGGCGGGCGATCCGGCTACGCCCAGAGCGGTCAACTTCGGCCCCCGCCCGGAAGGGCCGCAGGTCACCGTCGGCGAGCTGGCGAGCCTGGCGGTGGAGGCGCTCGGCGCAAAGCCCTGGATCCACGAGCCTGATCCGGCCTCGCTGGAGGCCAAGGCGCTGGCGGTCGACACGAGCCTGGCCCGCGAGCGACTCGGCTTCGAGAGCCGCTTCGAAGGCGGCGCGGCGGTGCAGCTGACCATGAACTGGTACCGCCGTCAGGGCGCCGGCGAGGACGCGCGCGCCCTATGCGAGGAGCAGATCGCGCTTTACGAGGGCGGGCGATGACGCCCCTCTGCCGCTTCTGCCGCGCCCCCCTGACCGAGACCTTCCTGGACCTCGGCGACCAGCCGCTCGCCAACAGCAATCTGACCCGCGAGCAGCTCGAGGCGGGGACCGAGCGCGCCTTTCCGCTGCACGCCCGCGTCTGCTCGCGCTGCTTCCTGGTGCAGGTGGACGACCCGGTCGCCGCCGACGAGATCTTCGACGAGGGCTACGCTTACTTTTCCTCCTATTCCGCGAGTTGGGTCGAGCACGCGCGCCGCTATGCGGTGGCGATGGCGCAGCGCTTCGGCCTGGGGCCGGACTCCCTGGTCGTCGAGGTGGCGAGCAACGACGGGTACCTGCTGCAGCACTTCGTGGCCATGGGCGTGCCAGTGGTGGGGATCGAGCCCACCCTAGGCACCGCCGAGGCCGCCCGCGCCCGCGGCGTGCCGACCGAGGTGATGTTCTTCGGCGCGCAGACCGGGCAGGCGTTGGCGGATCGCG
>NZ_DATAGM010000049.1:0-7661 GCF_036263695.1 Phenylobacterium sp. | reverse complement strand
GCCTTGAAGGCGTCATCTGACACGCAAAAAGGGGCGAGGCCCTGCGGCCCCGCCCCTCGACAGTCATCGCTCTTGAGCGGCGGCTTAGGCGGCCTTTTCCTGGGCCGTCTCGCCTTCGATCAGCGTCGGCTGTTCGGGCCGGCTGGTGCTGATCTGGATCGTCCGCGGCTTCAGCGCTTCGGGCAACTCGCGGCGCAGCGAGATCGACAGCAGGCCGTCGGCCAGGTTGGCGTCGGTCACCACCACATAGTCGGCGAGCTGGAACCGGCGCTCGAAGTTGCGCTCGGCCAGGCCGCGGTGGAGGAACCGCCGCTGGTCGTCGTTGGCGGCCTTGCGGCCCTGAACGGTCAGGAGGTTTTCCTTGACCTCGATGTTCAGTTCCTCAGGGCGGAAACCGGCGACCGCGATCTCGATCCGGTACTCGTTCTCGCCGGTGCGCTCGATGTTGTAGGGCGGATAGCCGGTCGCAGCATCCGCCGCGGCGGTCTCGAGCAGGTTGGCGAGGCGGTCGAAGCCGACCACCGAGCGATAGAGGGGAGAAAAGTCGAGGGTGCGCATCAGGTCACATCCTTCTTCATAAGCAAGGTTGCGTTCACCGGGCTTGAGACGAGCCGCATCGGCCTCGTCAGCGCCCGAGAAGGCCCGGACATCCAGCGCCTTCGTGGGCTTAGGTGGGTAGGCCTTCGCGCATTTCAAGGGGGGAAAGGCCAATGAAAACAGCTGCCCCGCCGGAACAAAGGGAAAGTGCCTCGCCACCCGCGCCGCAACGAAATATCACTGCAAAGCCGCGCCGGAATGGTCGCGAAGTAGAACCGGGAGAGGCCCAGAATGTCCCTACGTACGCTCGCCGCCGCCGCGTTGGCCGCCGCCCTGGCCGCCTCGGCCGCGCCTGCCCTGGCCGACGATACGCTGAAGGCGGCGATCGCCGGTCCCCAGCGGTCGGAAGAGCACAAGGCCCGCGACGCGGCCCGCCACCCCTACGAAACCCTGACCTTCTGGGGCGTGAAGCCGAAGCAGACGGTGATCGAGGTCTCGCCCGGCTCCGGCTACTGGACCGAGATCCTGGCGCCCTACGCCAAGGCCACGGGCGGGACCTATGTCGCCACCGCGGCTGACCTCGCCAACCCCGAGTTGCCCGAGGCGGCCAAGAAGGCGCGCGCCGCCTTCGAGGCCAAGTACGCGGACGAGGCCAAGTTCGGGAAGGTCCAGTACGCCGGCTTCGGCGCCAAGTCCGGCCCGCTGGGCCCGGCGGGCTCGGCCGACGTGGTCATCACCGCCCGCAACATCCACAACTGGATGTGGCAGCCGGGCATGCTCGACAAGGCGATGAAGGACTTTTACGCGGTCCTGAAGCCCGGCGGCGTCCTGGCCGTCGAGGAGCACCGGTCCGATCCGCGGCCGCAGGCGGCCGACGCCCGCGACGGCTATGTTTCGGTCGCCAATGTCGTCGCGGCGGCCGAGAAGGCGGGCTTCAAGCTGGACGCCCAGTCCGAGGTCAACGCCAACGTCAAGGACACCAAGGATCATCCCTTCGGCGTCTGGACCCTGCCGCCCAACCGGCGCACCGCGCCGGCCGGCCAGCCGGCGAACCCCGATTTTGACCGGGCCAAGTGGGATGCGATCGGCGAGAGCGACCGTATGACGCTGCGGTTCAGGAAGCCTGGCTGATGACCCCGCTCCGCCCGGGCGCTAGGTCCGGGCGGGGGCGCTGAACATCAGGAGACGCCATGCGACGTCCTGTGACGCCGGCCGGCCTGTCCCGGCGCAGCCTCGTGCTTTTCGGAACGGCGGCCCTGGCCGCCTGCGGCCGTCCCGCCGAAGAGCCCAAGACGGCGCCGGAGAAGGCGCCTGCGCCGAAGGCCGGCGGCATGACCCTGGCCGAGGCGGTCGCCGGCGGCTGGCGCAGCGCCCAGGACAAGGTCCGCGACCCGGCTCGGCATCCGCGCGAGACGCTGGAGTTCTTCGGCCTCAAGCCGGGGATGACCGTCGTCGAGTTCTGGCCCGGCGCGGGCTGGTACACCGACATCCTGGCCCCCTTCGTGGCCGCCACCGAGGGCAAGCTCTACGCCGCCAACCTGCAGCCCACGGACGAGGCGTCCCGCGAGGTGGTGAACGCCTTCCGGCGCAAGCTGGAGGCCGACCCCGACCTCTACGGCGAGGTCGAGGTGACCGCCTTCGGGCCGACCAGCGGACCGGTGGCCCCGGCGGGCTCGGCGGACATGGCCCTCTTCCTGCGCAATCTGCACAACTGGATGGCTGCGGGCGTCGCGGAGAAGGCGTTCCGCGACGCCTTCCAGGCTCTGAAGCCCGGCGGAATCCTCGGCGTCGAGGAGCACCGGGCCAACGCCGGCGGCGTCCAGGACCCGCTGGCCGCGGACGGCTATGTCCAGCAGGACTACGTCGTCCAACTGGCCCGGGAGGCCGGCTTCGTCCTGCAGGCCGCCAGCGAGATCAACGCCAACCCGAAGGACACCAAGGACCATCCCTTCGGCGTCTGGACCCTGCCGCCCGTGCGCCGCACATCGCCCAGGGGCCAGCCGGACGATCCCGCGTTCGACCGCAGCAAGTACGACGCCATCGGCGAGAGCGACCGGATGACCCTGCGGTTCGTCAAGCCGGCGTAGGAAAACAGCGCTGACGCTTCGGTTAGGGCGGGTTATGCGTGCTGTCGTAACCGCTTAGGGAATCCACATGCCGACGCTCGAGGAGCTTACCGACCGCCTGAAGACCGCCATGGCGCAGGGCGAGGGGCTGGGACACAGCGTGAAGCTGAACCTGAAGGACGCCGGCGTCATCCACGTGGACGGCGCCTCGGTGACCAACGAGGACCGGCCCGCCGACCTCACCGTCACCATCAGCCTGAAGGACCTGGAGGCGCTGGGTAAGCGCAAGCTCGACCCGATGGCCGCGATGATGACCGGCCGCATGAAGCTGTCCAACATGGGCCTCGCCATGCAGCTGCAGCCCAAAATCCAGGCGCTGTTCTCAAAGCTCGCCTGAGGAGGCCGCCATGGCCGAGCCGGCCCCTTTGCTCGAGACCCCCGAGAACCCGGCCCCCCCGGGCGGGACCGGCGAATGGTTCGCCGGCGCCGGCGGGGCGCGCATGCGCGCGGCCCTGTTCAGACCCAAGGGCGCCCCCCGCGGCTCGGTGGTGCTGAGCGGCGGGCGCACCGAGGTCATCGAGAAATACTACGAGACCATCGGCGAGCTGCTGGAGCGGGGCTTCGTCGTGCTGGCTCACGACTGGCGGGGGCAGGGGCTCTCCGAACGGCTGCTGCCAGATCGGCTGAAGGGCCACGCGGCCGGCTACGAGGATTTCCTGACGGACTTCGACTGCCTGCTGACCGCCTACGCCGCGCGCCTACCGAAGCCGTGGATCGCGGTGGGCCACTCCATGGGCGGCTGCCTCACCCTGCTGGCGCTCGCCAAGGGCCAGTCCGAGAAGTTCGCGGGCGCGGTGCTCTCCGCGCCGATGCTGGCGCTGACCACCAAGCCCGCCCCGCGGTTGCTGGTGGATCTGCTGCTCGGCCGGCGGGTCCGCATCAACCGGCTGGAGGACTATGTCGGCGGACCCGGCGATCCGTTCGAGAACGACTTCGGCAGAAACCGGGTGAGCCACGATCCCTCCCGCTACGCCCGCAACTGCGCGCTCATCAAGGCCCACCCCGACCTGGCGCTGGGGCCGGTGACCTGGGGCTGGCTGGACTTCGCCTTCAAGGCGACAGGCTTCCTGCAGAAGCCGGCCAACCTGAAGGGCGTCACAATCCCGGTGACCATCTGCCAGGCGGGCGAAGAGAAGGTGATCGACAACCGGGGCCAGGACATCGTGGCTCGCGCCCTGCCGAAAGGCCGGCTGGTCCGCGTCGAAGGCGCCTACCACGAGATCCTGCAGGAGACCGATCCCCGCCGCGCCGTCTTCTGGCGCGAGTTCGACGCGCTGGCGGACCAGCTGGCGCCGGCGGCGCTGGCGGCGGCGGGCTGAGCTATTTGGCGCTGCGCTTGAGCGCCACCAGCGCTTCGTCCAGGCAGCGACGGTCGCCGGCGATGGCGACCTGGCCGCCGTCGTTGCCCAAAGGGGCGCCGCGCCAGTCGGTCACCAGACCGCCGGCTCCGGCGATCAGCGGGATGGCGCAGTCGATGTCCCAGGACTTCAGCCCCGCCTCCACCACTAGGTCCATCGTCCCGGCCGCCACCATGGCGTAAGCGTAGGCGTCGCAGCCGAGGCGGGCGAGACGGGCTGCGGCGCGCACCTGGCGCCACGCGCCCAGCTCGGCGCCGTCGAAACAGCCTTCCGGGTCGGTGGTGGCGATGATGGCGTCGTTGAGGTTCGGGCACGCACGGACCCGCAGCGGCGAGGTCCCGTCGGGGCCGATGCGGCGAGCGCCGCCTGCGTGGCCCAGGAACACCTCGCCCAGGAAGGGCTGGCCGATGGAGCCCAGCACCGGCCGGCCCTGGAAGCGCAGCCCGATGAGAGTGGTCCAGAGCGGTAGGCCGGCGATGAAGGCTCTCGTGCCGTCCACCGGGTCCAGCACCCAGACCCACTCGGCGTCCGGCCGGTCCTCGCCCCACTCCTCGCCGATCACCCCGTGCTCCGGGTAGCGCTCGGCGATCAGCTTGCGGATCGCCGCCTCGCCGCCCTTATCAGCCTCGGTGACCGGGTCGAACCCCTTGGCGCCGCCCTTGTCCACCAGGCCGTGGTCGGCGCGGAAAAGCGGCAGGATGACCTCGGACGAGGCGCGGTTCAGCTCCAGCAGGAAGGCTTCGAGCTCGGCGAGCTGGTCGGACGCAGGGGCGGGGGCGGCGGGCATGGGCCCGCTTTACCCCGCCGCTGCAGCGGCGTCAGCGGCCTTCGGCGTCCCCGTGCAGCGACTTGGCCAGGTCCAGGAGCCGGCGGCGCGGGCGCTCATCGAGCTGATAGTAGGCGCGGATCAGGTCGAGGGTCTCCTTGCGGGACAGCACCTCGCCGCTGTCCTCGGCGATCTTCGCCTCGGCCGCATTGCGCTCCTGTTCCGACAGGCCGTCGTAGAAGTAGGCCACCGGCACCTGCAGCGCCTCGGACAGCTGCCACAGCCGGGCCGCCGAGATGCGGTTGGCGCCACATTCGTACTTCTGGATCTGCTGGAAGCGCACGCCGCAGGCGCCCGCCAGCTGCTGCTGGGTCAGGCCCAGCAGGCGCCGGCGCCGGCGCAACCGCTTGCCCAGGTGGATGTCGATCTCGCTACCCATGTTCTTCGGACGCATAGCCGTTTACTTCCCTGCCCTCGTCCCAAACCGGGACGGTCCGGGCTTTCGGCGGCAAGTCGCGCGCCACGCGAACGCCGGTTCGCGTTGCGCGGCGCATCGGGCGGCGCCACGTAAGGGGCGATGGCCGAACCACGCCCCTCCCTTGCCCAGCACCTTCTCTGGCGGCTTGAGGCCCTCGCCTTCGACATCTTCGTGGGGCTGATCCGGCTCCTGCCGATCGACGTGGTGTCCGATTTCGGCGGCTGGCTGGTGAAGACCATCGGCCCGCTGACCGGGACCCAGCGGGTCGTCGAGCGGAATATCGCGCTGGTCTTCCCCGACATGGCGCCGGACGAGAAGGCGCGGCTGATCGCCGACCAGTGGGAGAGCCTGGGGCGGTTCTTCTTCGAGCACCCGATCCTCGACCGGATCATCCGCGAGCCGTCGCGGGTCGAGGTGGTGAACGCCGGGCGGTTGGCCGAGATTGCGCAGGGCGCGGGCCCGGTGGTGTTCATCTCCGGCCACTTCTCCAACATGGAGGTGATGAGCGCGGTGATCGTGAACTCCGGCGCCAAGTGCCAGATCACCTACCGCGCGGCGAATAACCCCTATATCGAGCAGCGCTTCCGCAAGAGCCGCTTCCGCTACGGGGTGCGGGACTTCGCGCCCAAGGGCGAGGAGGGCGCGCGCGACATCCTGAAAGGCCTGGCGAGGGGTGAGTCCGTCGCCCTGATGAACGACCAGAAGTACAACGGCGGCGTCGCCGCGCCCTTCTTCGGCCACCTGGCCCACACCGCGCCCGGGCCGTCCAAATTCGCGCTGAGGTTTGGCGCGCCGCTGCAGCCGATGAGCGTTCAGCGCATCCGCAAGGCCCGGTTCCGGGTGGTGGTGCACGAGCCGATCCATCTGGCCGAGACCGGCGACCGGGCCGCCGACCTCGAGGCCGCGGTCCGCCAGGTCAACGCCTTCATGGAAGCCCGGGTCCTGGAGCGGCCCCACGAATGGTGGTGGGTCCACAAGCGCTGGCCGAACGAGGTGTACAAGAAGCGCGCGGACAAGCAGGCTGGCGAACCCATCTCCGCTCACCCCGGCGAAAACCGGGGCCGAGGCTGAATCTCCGCCTCCAGGCCGTCTCGGTCGCGGCTTTCGCCGGGATGGGCGGGACTACTTCTCGTTCAGCTGCTTCCACCGCTGCAGGGCTTCGGCCGGCCCGGCGTAGGCTTCCTGGGTGGCGGGGTTCCAGTAGCGGAGGGCGTCCAGCGGGATCTTCACGCCGCTGACGGCGCAGACCACGTAGCGGCCCGGCTTGAGCACGACGAACTCGCCGTCGCCGTAGTGGACGGTGGCGATGTCGCCGGCGGAGAGCTCGCGGTCGTGGGCGTTCATGGAGCGCTATTTAGTCCTTCGGCGCGTCTCAGAACAGGTCACCCTGCGTGGCCGGCGCGGCGGGCGCCTTTGGACGTGCGGCGCGGGCCGGCTTGAGTTCGGGCGCGGCCCCGTCCACGACGGCGTGTCGGACGTTCTCCTTGTCCTGGAAGACCAGGCTGACTGCATCGCCGGCCGACAGCTGGGCGCCGGTGGTCACCAGCGACCCGTCCGGCCGGTGGACGCGGGCGAAGCCGAGCCGCAGCGGCCGGTCCGGGTTTAGCGACACCCGCAGCTTCTCCAAGCTTGCCAGTCGCTCGGAGGCGCGATCGATCAGACGCGTATAGGCGCCGTCGAGACGACTTCCGAGAGCTCGCACCTGGTCAGCTTGCACCCGCTGCGGACGCTCCAGATGTTGGCTCTGCAGTCGAGCTGCGACAGCGCTGAAGCGCTCGCTTTCCTGCGCCACTCGACGCGCGGCCGCAGGAGACAACCGTCGCGCGACGACTTCGAGCCGATCCGCTTGAACTCGCTGAGGCCGCTCGAGAAGGTGGGGCGACAGCCTTGAAGTGACGCGAACCAGCTGACGTTCGTGAGCGTCCTGGTTCTTCTGTAAAGCCGCTGCTAGCCGTCCCGAGGCGAGGTTGAAGCGCTGAGCGGCCATCTCCCAGGTGTCGCCGACCCTGCGGAGCGTGCGATCCGCCGCCAGTATTCTGGACCGGCGGTCCTCCACCACCCGCCCGCCGCAGCGATGCATCCGAGCGGAGAGATCGCTTACCGCCGCCCGGAGCTCGGCCAGCACCGGGGTGACCATCTCGGCCGCCGCTGTCGGGGTCGGCGCCCGCCGGTCGGACACGAAGTCGATCAAGGTGGTGTCGGTCTCGTGGCCCACCGCCGAGATCAGCGGGATGGTGCAGGCCGCGACGGTGCGGGCCAGCTGCTCATCGTTGAACGGCCACAGGTCCTCCACCGAGCCGCCGCCGCGGGCGACAATCAGCACGTCGGGCCGGGGGATCGCGCCCTCGCCGCCGTGGGCGCAGAAGCCGTTGATCGCCGCGCAGACCTGGGCGGCG
>NZ_DATAGM010000048.1:0-1938 GCF_036263695.1 Phenylobacterium sp. | reverse complement strand
AGGCCGCCCGCGGTCGTTACGAGGCGGCGCTTTCGACCCTGCGCGGCGCCTACGCGGCCCTCGGAGAGACGCCGCCGTCGCCGCGTGTGCGCCTGGAGACCAACATGCTGGTGGTCCATGTGGCCGGCCGGCTGCAGGACGTGCCGCTGACTCTCACCTCCGCGCGCCTCTCGATCCGACAGCTGGAGGCAGGCGAAGGCCGCTACACCGAGCCGGAGCGGACCTACCTCGTCTACTGGTGCCAGACGGCGCTGCGCTACTGTGCGCAGATCTCGCCGATCGACAGGCGGGGCATCGCTGAGGAGACGCCGCTGGTGTTCGACGACCTGGATCTGCGGGCCGTCTCGTCGCGGCTCCGGCGCAGCTTTCCGGTCTATACGCCGGCCGACTCCGAATTCTTCCGCTGAGTTAGAGGCGGGTCTCAGCCCGCTTCGGGAACACCAGCCCGGCGTCGCGCAGATAGGGCCGGTTCAGCCGCTCGTACGATTTCGGCTCCGTGCTGCGCATGATGATGTCCAGCAGCGTCGCGCCGTCTGCCTGCACCGCAGGCGGCTCGCCAAAGACCTCGCGCCACAGCGCCTCGGCCTCGCGCGCAATCTGTTCTTCTCGGCCGTCCATCCGAGGAGAGCTCCTACGAGTTGTCGTTTGTTAGCCAACTCGCGGGAGCGGATTCCCGTTCCAGGGGAATTATAGTTAACCTTCCGATATTTAGCGCCAGCCGCCGGAACCGGCCGGAGAGCGTCAGCCGCGCAGCTTGCGCAGCAGCACGTCGAGGTCGCGCGCCAGTTGGGCGTCGCCCTGCTTCAGCTCCTCGATGCGGCGGACGGCGTGCAGCACCGTGGTGTGGTCGCGCCCACCGAACCTGCGGCCGATGTCCGGCAGCGACCGAGTGGTGATCTGCTTGGCCAGCCACATGGCCGCCTGCCGCGGGCGGGCGACCGCGCGGGCGCGGCGCTCGGAGATCAGGTCGGCCTGCTTGAGGCCATAGTGTTCGGCGACCGTCTTCTGGATTTGGTCGACGGTGACCCGCTTCTCGTTGCAGGCCAGGTGCGGGCGCAGGATGGCCTGGGCCTCGTCCAGCGACAGGCGGGCGACCTGGCCGCCCACCCGGGCCACCAGGGTGTTCAGGGCCCCCTCCAGCTCGCGGACGCTGTCGGTGAAGCGGTCGGCGAGGAATTGCAGCACCTCGGGGCGGGCCGAGGGGATGAAGCCGCCCTGGTCGGCCAGGGTGGCCAGTTTCCGCTCCAGGATGCCCAGGCGCAGGTTCCGGTCGGCCGGCTCGATGCCGCAGACCAGGCCGGCCTGCAGGTGCGAGCGCAGCCGCGGCTCCATGTCCGACAGCTCGGTCGGCGAGCGGTCGGCCGTCATCACCACCCGGCGGCCGTCCTCCACCAGGGCGATCAGGGTGTGGAACAGCTCCTCCTGGGTGGAGGGCTTGCCGGCGACGAAGTGGACGTCGTCGATCAGCAGCAGGTCGGCTCTACGCAGCTCGTCCTTGAAGGCGCCGGTCTGGCGGTCCTGGATGGCCTTGACGAAGGCCTGGGTGAAGCGCTCGGCGGTGAGGTAGACGACCTTCTTCTCGGGCGCCGACTGCATGGCCTCCCAGGCGAGCGCGTTCAGCAGGTGGGTCTTTCCGAAGCCGTAGGGCCCGTGGAACAGCACCGGGTTGAAGTGGCCGTCCGACCAGGAAGCAACCCGGCGGGCGACCGCGAAGGCGAACTCGTTCGCCGGGCCCGAAACGAAGGTGTCGAACCGGAAGCGGTCCTGCAGGCCCTGCTGGCGGCCGGAGCGGACGGCGGCGGCCGTCGGCTGGGGCACGTCGATCTCGATGACCTCGGGCTCGGCGGCGGCCGGCGCGGCGGCGCGCGGCTCGGCGGGACCGGCGGCGGAGTCGAACTCCATCTTGGACTTCAGGTCTAGGCGGCGCCCCATCGGGTC
>NZ_DATAGM010000047.1:0-6748 GCF_036263695.1 Phenylobacterium sp. | reverse complement strand
TCCTGTATACAATGTGGCGCGCCCGCTGTTGACCCGGGAACGCGGCCGCGAATACGCGATTGTCGAAATCTGACATAGGGTTCGGGAAAGACCGGCCGGTCAATAAATCCGCACAGCGTTAACCCAGGATATTCTTGGGCGGCGATTATTGGCCGACACTCCCGTAGACGACGGGAGACAAGCTTGACCATACTCGATCTGTTCTTCGCGAGACTGAGGGCTGCCGGCCCCATCGATACGAACGACCTGCAGCTCCTGCTGCAACTTCCCAGGACGACCTTCACGGCGCCCGCGCAGACCGCGATCGCGCGCACCGGCGATCGGCTCGGCGGGGCGACCCTGCTGCTGCAAGGCATGGCCTGCCGCAGCCGCGTCAGGTCCGCCGGCGCCCGGCAGATCCTGTCGATCCACATCCCCGGGGACGCGCTCGACCTGACCCCCGCCTTCGAGGCGCGCGACGACACGCTCGAGGCGCTGACCACCTGCCGCGGCGTGTTGATCCCCTACCCGGCCTTGGAGGCGGCGATGCAGCGCCCGTCTCTGCGGGCGGCGTTCGCGCGTCTGGCCGGCGCGGAGGCCAACATGCTGGCCGAGCGGCTGGTCAGCCTCGGCCGGCGCGCGGCGCTGGAGCGGATGGCCCACTTCTTTTGCGAGATCGTCGCCCGCATGGACGCCGTCGGGCTGGGGGCGAACGGCCGCTACGACATGCCCCTTACCCAGGCCGATCTCGCCGATGCGCTGGGGCTGTCGGTGGTGCACGTCAACCGGACCCTGCAGCAGCTGCGGGCCACGGGGGCGATCAGCTTCCGCAGCCAGCGGCTGAGCGTGCACGATCACGACGCGCTGCGCGCCATGGCCGAGTTCCATCCCAGCTACCTGCACCTTGAAGGGCGGCAGCCGGCTCAGCAGCGGGCGGCGCAGGTGGCCTAGGCTCACAGGAGCGATTGCGCCGCGACCTCCGCCTCGATCCACGCCTGCGCCTCGTCCAGGCTGGCGAAGGTTGGGTGGGTTGGCCCGGCGAGCCGACCGAACGCGGCCTCGAGAAACCATCGGCCCGCCGCCTGGCCGTGGACGGCGGACAGGCGCACAAGCACCGCCACCAGTTTGTCGTCGCAAAACGCCAGCCGCCCTTCGCCGTCATCGCCAGCAGCGACGAGCACGGGCAGGAAGCGGAAGTTCACGCAGCCACGTTCCGCAGGTGGAGGTAGGTGGGGTCGAAGTCGCCGACCGCCTTCAGCCGCTCCCAATCGGAGATGGTGACGAACCGCCCCTTGGAGGCGATCAGGCCTTCAGCCCGAAGCTCCTGCACCACGCGGTTCACGTGCACCGGCGACAGCCCCAGGGCGTCGGCCAGCTCCACCTGAGTGATCGGCAGCTCGAAGCCGCCATCGCTGGCCAGGTCGACGGCGCGCAGCTTGAGGTAGACCTCGCAAATGGCGTGGGCGATCCGCGTCTTGGCCGTGCGTCGCCCGACGCCGGCCAGCCACTCCCGGAAGATCGCGGCGTCGATCAGGGTGTCGCGCCAGAACAGCGCGGTGATCCCGGGATGCTCCCGGGTGAGCGCATGCATGGAGTCGTGCGGGATGAAGGCCGCCGTCACCGGCGTGAGCGCCGACACGCTGTGGTCCATCACATTCAGGTGCAGGCTCTGCAGGTCGGGGATGTCGCCGGGCAGGTGGAAGGACATGATCTGCCGCTGGCCTTCGCCCAGCAGCTTGTAGCGGCAGACGAAGCCCTCGACGATGAGACAGCATTCCGGCGGCGCATCGCCCTGCCGCACCAGGTCGGCGTTCTCCGCGAAGCTGCGCAACCGGAAGGGGAGTCTCGCGAGCGCGGCCTTCTCCGCCTCCGTCACGGTCCCGATGGCCTCCAGTTTGGCGATCAGCCGGATATGCGGGGGAGAAACGTCCTTGCGATCGGCCACGTAGGCTCCAGGGTGGATATGTCCGGACCCGTCTTCGAATCCACTCCGCGGTTCTACGCGCGCGCAGAACCGAGCGTCGCACACATAGGTTAGATCAGCCTCGGCCGCCCGGGGAACCCTGCTCATGGAGAGCGCCCGGGCTAGACGGCCTTGCGCTTTCGCTTGTCGTCGTCCAGCTCCTCGAGCACCACCTCTGGGGCGACGTCCTGGGCGAGCTCCTCGAGCTCGGGATCGCGGCTCCGCTCGACGCCCATCCTATTGGCCATCTCCGACACCAGGGCGATCAGCTGGGTGATCTCGTGCTCCGCCAGCAGGTTGATCTGCAGGTCGAGGTCGGCGCGCTTCTCGGCCGTCGCGGCGGCTCGGTTTTGGGCGATCAGAACGAAGGTCGAGATGAAGATCGCCTCCACCGAGGCGATCATGGCCAGCACCACAAAGGTCGGGTCGAAGCGGGGGATCAGCGGGATCCACCCGAGGTTCACGACAATCCAGGTCCCGAAGACGGCCAGGTGCAGGTAGACGAACCGCATCGAGCCGGCGAAGTCGGTGATCGCCTGGGCGACCTTGTCCTGCCGACTGGCGCCCGCTTGGTCGCGCCGCCGCTGCTCGCGCATGGCCTCGATGTTGCGGCGCAGGACACCGGCCATGTCCGGCCCGCCGGTGTCGGAGCGAGGCCAGGTAACCCGTTCACGGGTATCGGACGGCGTCATCAATGGCTTCCCTGTGCTGGCCTCCTACAACCAACCCGGAGCAGGAACCCACGTTCCCGGAACCTCCACCTTGGAGGGGTGTTGCACCCAGCGTGGAAGGGACCATCGTCATCTTCGGCCTGACCCTCAGTTCCTCCTGGGGCAACGGCCACGCCACCCTCTGGCGCGGGCTGATCGGGGCCCTCGCGCGGCGCGGGGTGCGGGTGGTCTTCTTCGAGAAGGATGTCCCCTATTACGCCCGGCACCGGGATCTCTGGGAGTTGCCGGCCGGAGAGCTGGTGCTCTACGCCGACTGGGACGCGGTGAAGAGCCGGGCGGCGGCGGAGGCGCGGGGGGCGGATGCGGTGATCGTCACCTCTTACTGCCCCGATGGGCCGGCGGCCTGCGCGCTGGCCTGCGAGCACGGGCGCACCAGCCTGTTCTACGACATGGACACGCCCGTCACCCTCGCCCGGCTAGCGGCCGGCGAGCAGGTGGCCTACCTGCCGGCCGAGGGCCTCTCCGGCTTCGACCTGGTGCTCAGCTATACCGGCGGCGAGGCGCTGACCCGGCTTGAGCGCGATCTGGGCGCCCGGCGCACGGCGCCGCTCTACGGCCACGTGGACCCGTCAGTTCACCGCCCGGCGCCGGCCGAGGACCGCTTCCGGGGCGAGATGTCCTACCTCGGCACCTATTCGGCCGACCGGCAGGCGGCGGTGAGCGCGCTGTTCGCCGAGCCGGCGAGGCGCATGCCCGATCGGCGGTTCATCCTCGGCGGGTCCGGGTACGGGGCGGACTTCCCGTGGGCGGACAACATCTTCCTGATCGAGCACGTGCCGCCGGCCGAGCACCCGGCCTTCTTCGCCTCCTCGCGACTGACGCTGAACGCCACGCGGGGCGACATGGCCGCGCTCGGCTACTGCCCGTCCGGTCGGCTGTTCGAGGCCGCCGCCTGCGGCTGTCCGGTGCTCAGCGATGTCTTCGATGGGCTGGAGCTGTTCTTCACGCCAGGCCGCGAGATTCTGACCGCCACCACCACCGAGGAGGCGCTGGCGGCGCTGGCGCTCAGCGACGCCGAGCTTGCCGCCATCGCCCGTGCGGCCCGCGAGCGGACCCTCGCCGAGCACACCAGCGACCACCGCGCCGCCGAGCTGCTGCGCCTGCTGGACGCCGCGCCCGCCAACCGGCTGCAGGAGGCGTCCTGACATGTGGGGCATCGTGCCGGCCGCCGGCCAGGGGACGCGGATCCAGCCACTGGCTTTCTCCAAGGAGCTGCTGCCGGTGGGCACGCGCAGGGAGGGGGCCGTCGAGCGGCCGCGCGCGGTGAGCGAATACCTGGTTGAGCGCATGGCCAGGGCGGGCGCTACCAAGGTCTGCTTCGTCATCGCCCCGGGCAAAAGCGACATCCTGCGCTACTACGGGGCCCGGGCGCTGGAGGTGGACATCGCCTATGTGGTCCAGCCCCAGCCAGCAGGCCTGTGCGACGCCCTGTTCCGCGCCCTGCCGCTGATCCACCCGGACGAGCCGGTGGTCGTCGGCCTGCCGGACACCATCTGGTTCCCCGACGATGGCCTGGCGCGCCTGCCCGACGACAGGCTGGCGTTCTTGCTGTTCCCGGTGGAGCGGCCGGAGAACTTCGACGCCGTAGTCACCGACGAGGCCGGCCGGGTCTTGCGTATTGAGGTGAAGGCCCGCGCGCCCGCGACCCGCTGGATCTGGGGCGCCTTCAAGCTGCCCGGCCGGGTGCTGCATGAGCTACACGCCCTGTGGCTCGAGCGCGACCGCGAGGACGAATACCTCGGCACCCTGATCAACGCCTGGATCGCCCGCGGCGGCGAGGCGGTCGGCGTGCGGGCCGGTGAGGCCTACGTCGACGTCGGCACCCTCGGCGGCTACCGCGAAGCGCTGGGGCTGTTGGGGGTGGCGCCCTCCCCTACTCCGCTCATCCCGGCGAAAGCCGGGACCCCGTCGGCGGACTCAGAGCCGCCCTCCACGATCACAGAGGTCCTCCCACCCACATCCGAGCCTGGATCTGGGTCCCGGCTTTCCACGGGGTGAGCGGGGTGGGGGCGCGAGCGCCTACGATCAGAACTCCGCCTCCACCCCGCTCGCCTTCAGCTCCGCCGCCAGCTGCGCTTTGAGCCGCTCCAGCGCGTCGGGGTGGGCCGCTTCGCAGCGGCAGGTGAGCTTGGGTTCGGTGCCGGAGGGGCGCAGGAGCCACCAGCCGTCGGGGCCCGAGACGCGCAAGCCGAGCTCCTCGTCGAACACGCCGCCCTGGCCGGCCATGCGCTCGGCGACCTCGCGGACCACCTGGGGCTTGCGGGCTTCCTCGCAGGGAATGCGCAGCTCGGGGGTGGCGAAGGTGGGCGGCAGGGACTCGCGGAAGGCGGGCAGCCCGCCGGGCAGGCGGCTGACCGCCAGGAAGGTGCGGATGGCCGCGTAGAGGGCGTCGTCCACAACCCCCCAGCCGGCGTCGTAGAAGATGTGGCCGGAGAGCTCGCCGGCCAGCGCCGCGTCCTCGCGCAGCATGGCCTCGCGCACCAGCACGTACCCGGAGGGAGCCAGCACGGGTCGCCCGCCCGCCTGCGCCACGCCCTCGAACAGGATGCGGCTGCATTTGACGTCGCCGACGATGGCCGCGCCCGGCCGCTCCGTCAGCAGGTCGCGGGCGAGCAGCAGCAGCAGCTGGTCGGCCCAGAGCACCCGCCCGTCAGGGCCGACGACCCCCAGCCGGTCGCCGTCGCCGTCGAAGGCGACGCCGAGGTCGCAGCCGTGGGCGGTGACCGCCTGGGCCAGTTGATCCAGGTTGGCGGCGACCGCGGGATCGGGATGATGGGCCGGGAAGCGGCCGTCGATGGTTTCGTTCAGCAGCCGGTGGCGGCCCGGGAGCCGGGCGGCGAGACGCTGGACGATCTCGCCGGTCGCGCCGTTGCCGCAGTCCCAAACCACCGACAGGTCCGCCATGCCCTCGGCGGCCGCGGCGAGGCTCTCCACGTAGGCCTCGCCCACGTCCGTGCGGCGGGCGTAGCCGGGCCGCTCCGTTCCTGCGGGCGTCTCCACTAGGGCCTTCAGGCCTGGCCCGTGAACCCGGTCGTCGCCCAGCAGGATCTTGAAGCCGTTCTCTGCCGGCGGGTTGTGGGAGGCGGTCACCATCACCGCACCATCGAGGCCGAGGCGGCGGACCGCGAAGCTGACCATCGGGGTCGGGCAGAGCCCCACCCGCTCGACCTTCATGCCGCCGTCGCATAGGCCCCAGACCAGCGCCTGCTCCAGGCTGGGCGAGCTGATGCGCCCGTCGCGCCCGACGGCGATGCGCGATAGGCCGGCGGCCTTCGCCGCCGCCGCGTAGCTGCGGCCCAGCCCGTAGGCGCCGTCGGCGTCGATCTCCTCCCCCACCCGGCCGCGGATGTCGTAGGCCCGCACCGCCCGCGGATGGATCTTCCGCTGACCGGCCGGCGAGGGCCTGCCGGACTCGGGCGCGTGTTCGACCAGCGACATGGCGCCCTCCTCAGGCGCTAAGCAGCGCCTCGTCCAGATCGGCGCTCGGGCGGCGGCGGGACGAGCCCCCCTCCTCCTCGAACCAGGAGATGGTGGCCTTCAGCCCCTTCTCGAGCGGCGTCTTAGGCGACCAGCCGAGAACCTGTTTCGCGCGGGTGATGTCGGGACGTCGGCGCTTCGGGTCGTCCACCGGCAGCCGCTGGAAGGTGACCTCGGACGCAGAACCGGTCAGGGACAGCACCACGTCCACCAGCTCGCGGATGGTGAGCTCGGTCGGATTGCCGAGGTTCACCGGCCCCGGCTGCGCCCCCTCGTGCTCCATCAGCCGGATGAGGCCTTCGATCAGGTCGGCGACGTAGCAGAAGGATCGGGTCTGGGAGCCGTCGCCGTAGATGGTGATGTTTTCGCCGGCCAGCGCCTGACTGACGACGTTGGAGACCACCCGGCCGTCCTCGGCCGAGAGCCTGGGCCCGTAGGTGTTGAAGATCCGCGCCACGCGCACCTTGGCGCGACCCAACCGGTCGTAGTCGAACGTGAGCGTCTCGGCCGCGCGCTTGCCCTCGTCATAGCAGGCTCTGGGACCGGTGCAGTTGACGTTGCCCCAGTAGCTCTCGACCTGCGGGTGGGCGTGCGGGTC